>CANQYH010000026.1 GCA_947628025.1 uncultured Lachnospiraceae bacterium
GCGCGGCGGTCCCTGGCGTCCAGGATCTCTTCCACATGCTCCGGCGGGTATACCCCGATCCCTACTTTGATCAGCGTCCCCGCAATGATACGCACCATGTTATAAAGGAACCCGCTGCCGCTGACCCGGATCGTGATCCTGTCGCCGGTCTTTTCCAGATCCAGGCTGTAGATCGTGCGGACGGATTCCTCCTCCTGCCCCCGGCGGGTACAAAAGCTGCGGAAATCATGCTCGCCCACGAGATAGGACGCCGCTTCTCTCATTTTATCCAGATCCAGCGGAAAATAACAAAAATAAGAATACAGCCGCTCCGTCGGCAGATTAATCTTGCGGTTTAGGATGCGGTATTCATAGGTTTTCGTACAATTCTGCTTGCGGGGATGCCAGTTTAACGGCACTTCTTCAGAGCTCAGCGCCCGGATATCGTCCGGCAGCCATTGATTCAGCGCCAGGCAGATCTTATCCGGCGCCATCCGGTTCTCCGTGTCAAACACAGCCACGTTTTCCAGCGCATGGACTCCCGCGTCGGTCCGGCTGGCTCCGATCACGGCGACCGGCTCTCCCAGCAGCTTCGTGAGCGACTGATTCAGGACCTCCTCGATGGTAAGACCATTGTTCTGATACTGCCAGCCGCAATAATTGGTGCCGTCGTAGGCCAGGACTAACTTGATCCGTTTCATGCGTTTCCTTTCCTTTTTCAGCGCCGTTTCGCCGCGCCATGTTCAGACTGCCATTTCCCCGCATAGGCGCGTTCCGTCATGTGACAAGTCCGCTATGGTTTCATTTTCTTCCGCCCGCGCCCCGCTCCTATTGGCCGGCAGGCCGATCGCTGATACCGATGCCGGGCCGGTCCGCAAGCCGCCATTGCCCTTGCCTGCGTATGGCCTCTCTCCGTCAGCTCAAAACCAGCTCTTCCTTCATGCACATCCAGCAAGTCTTTCCGACTCTCCGTGTCTGATCAAAAGCAGGATCACACTATCTGCCTTTCTTTTCCATTTCGGCATGAACAAAAATATTCTCGATTACGTGAAAACCCGCTGTCTCATTTTCCATTCACACCAAGACCCGCGTCCCGACCATTGCCGCCAGATAAACCGCAAACGCCGCGTAAGCCACGCGGTCCCTGGGGGCGTAGCGGAGCGGCTTCATCTTCGTCCGTCCCTCGCCGCCGTGATAGCAGCGGGCTTCCATCGCCATCGCCAGGTCGGTCGCCCGGCGGAACGCCGAGATAAACAGCGGCACCAGCAGCGGCACCATGCTCTTCGCTTTCTGAATCAGGCCGCCGCTCTCGAAATCGGCTCCGCGGGCCATCTGCGCTTTCATGATCTTGTCCGTCTCCTCCACCAGGATCGGAATGAACCGCAGAGCGATGGACATCATCATGGCGATCTCATGCACCGGCACCTTTACTTTCTTCAGGAAGCCCAGGCTCTTTTCCAGCCCGTCGGTCAGCTGGTTCGGCGTCGTGGTCAGTGTCATGATCGAGGAGCCCACCACCAGGTAGATCAGCCGGACCGCCATAAACCCGGCCATACGGACGCCCTCTTTCGTCACCCGCAGGATCCAGATATGGAAGATCTCCTCGCCGTCCGTCAGAAACAGGTTAAAACTGACGCTGATCAGCAGCAAAAACACGATCGCCTTCAAGCCCCGCACCATAAAAGACAGGGGCACCCGCGACATCCGAATCGCCACCGCGAGAAATACCGTCGCCACAACGTAACTCAATATATGATCCGCCAGAAACAGCGATACAATGAACGCCATGGTCCCAAACAGCTTCGTCCGCGGGTCCAGGCGGTGCAGTACCGAGTCTACCGGATAATACTGTCCTATCGTAATATCTCTGATCATTTTATTCCTTTCCAAAAAGCCTCAGGATCGCGTCCCTGGCCTCTTCCACCGTCGTGATGTCTTCCTCGACCGCCAGTCCCCGTTCCCGCAGGGCATGGGCGATATACGTCACCTGGGGCGCGGCCAGTCCCATGCTTTCCAGCTCTTTATAATGTTCAAAGACCTCTTTCGGAGTCCCGTCAAACGCTTTCCGGCCATGGTTCATGACCAGCAGCCGCTGCGCGTATCTGGCCATATCCTCCATGCTGTGGGAGACCAAAAGGATCGTCATCCCCCTTTTTTTATGAAGTTCTTTCACCTCATCCAGAATCTCATCCCGCCCCCTGGGGTCCAGCCCCGCCGTCGGCTCATCCAGAATCAAAACATCCGGATTCATCGCCAGCACGCCCGCGATCGCCACCCGCCGCTTCTGGCCGCCGGACAGTTCAAACGGCGACTGCTGCCAGTATTTCTCTTTCATCCCCACCAGCCGCAGGGCCTCTTCCGCCCTCTGCCTTGCTTCCTCCGGCGATAAGCCGAGATTGCGCGGCCCGTAACAGACATCGGAAATCACATCCACCTCGAAAAGCTGATGCTCCGGATACTGGAACACCAGCCCCACCTTGCTGCGCAGCGTTTTCAGGCTGTAGCCTTCCCCGTAAATGTCCTCGCCATTGTAATAGATCTTCCCGGAGGTAGGCTTGATCAGCCCGTTTAAATGCTGGATCAGGGTGGATTTGCCGGAGCCCGTATGCCCGATCACGCCCACAAACTGCCCGTCCGGGATCTCAAAACTGACGTCGTCCAGCGCTTTCTGCTCCAGAGCCGTCCCCTGATTATATACAAACGTCAAATGTTCCGCACGAATTGCCATGCCATTTTCCTTTCTCCGTCGCTCATCCGCGATCTGCCGCCATTCTTTTTCCATAAAGCTCTGCCAGCGCGTCCACAAACTCCTCCGGCGACAGCACTCCCTCCGGCATATCCAGGCCGTTTTTCCGCAGCTCATAAGCCAGCTCCGTCACCTGGGGCACATCCAGCCGGTACTGCTTCAGTTCCTCCACCCTGGAAAATATTTCCCTGGGCGTCCCATCCATGACGATCTTCCCGTCGTCCATCACGATCACCCGATCCGCGCGGATCGCCTCTTCCATATAATGGGTGATCAGAAGCACCGTGATTCCCTCCTGCCGGTTCAGTTCCCGGACCGTGCGGATCACTTCCTTGCGCCCGTTGGGATCCAGCATCGCCGTCGGCTCATCCAGCACGATACATTCCGGCCGCATCGCCATCACGCCCGCGATCGCCACCCGCTGCTTCTGGCCGCCGGATAATTTGTTCGGCGATTTATAACGGTACGCGGTCATTCCCACCGCCTCCAGGCTCTCGTCCACCCGCTTCCAAATCTCGTCGGTGGGCACGCCGATATTCTCCGGCCCGAAGCCCACATCCTCCTCCACGATGTTGCCGATGATCTGGTTGTCCGGATTCTGAAACACCATACCGGCCCGTTTGCGGATCTCCCAGATCTTGCTCTCGTCGGCCGTATCCATCCCCGATACCCAGACCGTTCCTTCCGTAGGGACCAGGATCGCGTTGATCTGCTTCGCCAGCGTGGATTTGCCAGAGCCGTTGTGGCCCAGGATCGCCACAAAGCTGCCTTTCTCTATGTCAACGCTCAGACCGTCGATGGCGCGGTCGATCTCCTGGATATTCTCGTCCTCATCCCTGCGTATATAATCAAAAATCAGTTTACTGGCCTTGATAATTCCCATAATTCCTCCAGACTTACGTCCTTATACGCTTTCGTTCCGCGGCTCTAAAGATAGCGAAAGCACCCGCGGCGCAATATTTCGCATTTTTACAATTTTAGTAGAATTTCTTTCATTCGTCAACCTGTAAATAAAATGTATAACCGCCGAAATCCGCAAAAAAGGGCATGGCCGAAGCCACACCCCTCTCATCGTCTATTACATCGGTCATGGAGTCCCTGCTCCATGTCTATCGCTTCTCCGCCCCGCAGTTCCTTTACCGTCCGGCAACCTCGGTCACGGGATCCATACCCCGTTCTGATCCAGCTTGAAAAATCCGTCGATCGTCGTATTCGTCGCCATATATCCATAGCCCGGGTAGAAATAATAGTACTTTCCGTCGATCTCTTTCCAGCCCTCCGCCATCGTGCCGTCGCTCTCCAGATAATAACGCTTATCGCCCTGAACCAGCCAGCCGGTCCGCATCGTACCCTCTACGTAACCGTCTTTGGCGGTATTCAGATAATACCATTTATTACCGCCCTTGATCCAGCCGGTCCGCATCGCGCCGTTCGCGTCCAGGAAATACCAGGAATCTTTATCTTGCTGCCATCCTGTCAGCATCTTGCCGTTCTTGTCAAAAAGGTACCATATGTCGTTCAGTTTCAGCCAGCCGTTCGTAAAATAGGTACCGGTCGGATAGCGGAAAAACCAGTTATTGTTGTAGCTGACCCAGCCGACTTTCGTCGTGTCCGCCGGCGGCAGATCCTCTTGCTGCTGCGGCGTCGTGCTGGGGCCGGTGCTGCTATTATTGGTATTGTTATTATCGCTGGTGCTGCTGGTATCCTTTTTCTCTTCCTGGCCTGTCCCGTCAGATACGTCTTTCTCTTCAATATAGATCTCGTCCGACTCCGTCCAGTCGCTCTTTTTTCCGTACTTTTTCTCATCGTCGGTATGCGGGACGGCGCGCACTTTATAATAATAAGTGCCTTTCTTCGTCATGTACGGATAAAAATCATAGGAAGTGCCCCGATAATTTTCCACCCGCTTTATAACCGCCGTACCGCGGTACAGGTAAATGTCATAATAGTTCGTGGCGGTCGCTTTGTAATAATCGTCGTCGCTGTCATAGTCCATATACCAGATCGCTTTGCCGAGCCCTTTATCTTTCCACGTAGCATCCGTAGGTTCAGAATACGTGCCTTTGACCCCGCTGAGCGTTACAACGACCTCCAGCGTGCTGCTGTTGATCCGCTTGGCGCTGTAGAACGTGCCGCCTTTCACAGAAATATTGCTGGACGAATAGCTGCTGCTGCGGAACGTATATTCCACATCGCCCTCACCGGTCGTCTCCAATGTGATCCGCATCCGGGGCTCATCCGCGATCTTCAGAACACGATTCGAAGAAGTCACCCACTCCGCATCCCGCACATAATATTTCGGGCTGTTCGTACCTACATACGCGCCGTCATACTCGTCCTCTTTCAATTCGCTTTCCAGGTTATCTCTGACGTCAATATCGTCCGGGAGCATATCTCCCGCCTCAATATTATGGCCTACGCGAATCGTCACCGATGTGATCGTTTTCGATTTCGTCGTAGCGGCCGGAACGCTGCCCACCGCTGTCACCGCCAGAAGACACGCTGTCAGGACGATCGTCCACATCTTCTTCGTACTGCTTTTCATATAACTCCCTCCTATGATCTCCGGATCCGGCTGCGGCTCTCCGGTTCTCAACCGCACGGTCTTTCGCTGCCGCCTGCCGTCTGAGTACATTACATGTTGATAGTATATATTATAAACAGTCCGTCTTGTACCGTCAACTTACGATATTCTTTCTTTTTTATCGCAAAATCCCTACAAAAAGCGAAATAAAAAAGGCCCCCTGCCGCCCGGCAAAAAGCCTTTCTTTTTAAATCATATAACGGATCAGACTAATTCGATCACGACCATCATGGCGCCGTCGCCTTTACGCTGACCGATCTTCACGATCCGGGTATAGCCGCCGTTGCGGCTGACGTACTTGGGAGCGATCTCGTCAAAAAGCTTGGCTACGATATCGGCTTCCTTGGTGTTCCTCTTTCTGCCTGCCGCAGCAGCCGGAACCTCCGTCACCGGATAGAGAACTTTCAGGATCTGCCTTCTGGCATGAAGCCTGGAGGGCTTATCTTTCTTGATCTCTTTCTCTACCTCGTCGTACACGGTCACTTTCTTGCCGTCCTTTACCTCTTTGACTCTCTTGCCGTCTTTGTCCTTGCGCGGAACCTTGGCGGTCACTTTGACAGTCTCAAAGTTATCCTTTTCTTTTACGGCTTTCGCGATCAGGCCTTCCGCGATCCCGCGGATCTCTTTCGCTCTCGCCTCTGTGGTGACGATCTTCCCGTGATACAGAAGCGCGGTCACCTGGTTTCTAAGCAACGCTTTTCTCTGGCTGGAAGTTTTGCCCAGCTTACGATATCCTGCCATATTCTGATTCCTCCATAAATTTCCTGGAGAGCCGCGCTGTACTCATCGGATTTACCTGCGCAGCGTCTTCCTGATGTGATATTCACCGTCTCTCTGCTTCATCGGACTTACGAGAACGGTAGGTTTTATTCGTCGCCGGGGTTCAGCTGCAGTCCCAGCTCTTTCAGCTTGGACAACACTTCCTCCAGGGACTTCCTGCCCAGATTGCGGACTTTCATCATATCCTCGGAGGTGCGGTTGCAGAGCTCCTCCACGGTATTGATGCCGGCGCGCTTTAAGCAGTTATAGGAGCGGACGGACAGTTCCAGCTCATCGATATTCATCTCGAGGACTTTTTCTTTCTCATTGTCCTCTTTCTCCACCATGACCTCGGCGGTCCTGGCGTTCTCGGACAGATCGATGAACAGATTCAGATGCTCGCTCAGCACTTTGGCCGCCAGGCTTACCGCCTCATCCGGGGCCAAAGTACCGTTTGTATAGACGTCTAAGGTCAGCTTATCATAATCCGTCATCTGGCCTACACGAGTATTCTCGACGGTCATGTTCACGCGCTCTACGGGAGTGTAGATCGAATCCACGGCAATCACGCCGATTGGAAGATCCTCTTTTTTATTCTTCTCCGCGCTCACATAACCGCGGCCTTTCGTGATCGTAAGTTCCATATAAAACTTACTGTCAGCGCCGCCGCTCAACGTCGCGATCACCTGCTCCGGATTGATGATCTCAATGTCCGGATCCGCCTGGATATCGGCGCCCGTGATCGTGCCCTCTCCCTCAAACTCAATGTATGCTGTCTTGACTTCGTTGTTCTCGCTGCTGTTCTTGATAGCCAGGCTCTTGATGTTCATGATGATCTCGGTCACATCCTCTTTGACGCCGGGGATGGAACTGAATTCATGGAGCACACCGTCAATCTTCACCTGACTAACCGCAGCACCCGGCAAGGATGAAAGCATGATTCTCCTAAGAGAATTGCCCAGTGTGGTGCCGTAGCCTCTTTCGAGTGGTTCTACTACGAACCTTCCATATTTTCTATCTTCAGAAATCTCTGCGATCTCAATATTTGGTTTCTCAAACTCGAACACTCTAGCCCCTCCTTTTTGGGTTGCGTTACGGATTATTTGGAGTACAACTCGACGATAAGCATCTCGTTGACCGGGACGTCGATCTCCTCTCTGGTGGGCAGTTCTTTCACTGTACCGCGCAGATTCTCCGCATCTACGTCAAGCCATGCCGGAACCATACGGCCGCCGGTGACTTCCAATACGTCTTTATATCTCTGAGAGGACTTGCATTTTTCTCTTATCTCCACGACATCGCCGGCTTTTACCAGGTAAGACGGGATATGGACGCTCTTGCCGTTTACCAGCAGCTGCTTATGATCGACGATCTGGCGCGCTTCTCTCCTGGTGCGTGCAAAGCCCATACGGAAGATCACATTGTCCAGTCTTCTCTCCAGCAGGATCATCAGATTCTCGCCGGCCTGACCGTCCATGCGCTCTGCCTTGGCATAATAATTACGGAACGGTTTCTCCAGTACGCCGTAGATGAATTTGGCTTTCTGCTTCTCGCGGAGCTGCAGGCCATACTCGCTCACCTTACGGTTGGCTCTCTTTAACTCTCTGTTTGATTTTTTATCTATTCCTAAATAGACCGGGTCCAGACCAAGGGATCTACATCTTTTAAGAACAGGAACTCTATCTACTGCCACTTTTCGTACCTCCTATCAGACTCTTCTACGTTTGGGTGGACGGCAGCCGTTATGCGGAACGGCAGTTACGTCTCTAATACTTGTTACTTCGATACCGCATGCGGACAATGCGCGGATAGCCGCCTCACGTCCTGAGCCTGGGCCTTTGACCATAACGTCAACAGATTTCAGACCATGTACGATCGCCGCTTTCGCAGCGGTTTCTGCTGCCATCTGAGCTGCATAGGGAGTAGATTTCCTTGAACCTCTAAATCCCAGACCACCGGCACTTGCCCATGACAACGCATTGCCCTGGGTATCCGTCAACGTCACGATCGTGTTGTTGAAAGATGCCTGGATATGTGCCTGTCCGCGTTCAACGTTTTTCTTGACACGCTTTTTTGTCACTTTCTTTGCAGTGGACACTTTTTTAGCCATTTTAAACTAACCTACTTTCTTCCTGATTGCTCGAATCGCTGTTTCCTGTTTTTAAAACATGTAACGTGATTCTACGTAATAATTTGTTCATCCAGTGCGAGAACATTACTTCTTCTTGTTCGCCACGGTCTTCTTCGGTCCCTTGCGGGTTCTCGCGTTGTTCTTCGTATTCTGACCGCGAACCGGCAGGCTTCTCCTATGGCGGATCCCGCGATAGCATCCGATTTCCTGAAGACGCTTGATATTCATAGCGACTTCCCTGCGCAGATCACCCTCTACCACCTGGGTCTCAGCGATGACTGCGGAAATCTTGCGGACTTCATCGTCTGTCAGATCCTTGACACGCGTATCCGGATTCACGCCTGCTTCCGCCAGGATGCGGTTGGAGCTGGTGCGTCCGATGCCATAGATATATGTCAGACCGATTTCTACACGTTTTTCCCTTGGTAAATCAACACCTGAAATACGAGCCATGTACCTGTTACACCTCCTGTACTGATTTCTAACCTTGTCTCTGTTTGTGCTTAGGGTTCTCACAGATAATTCTGATACTGCCCTTGCGCTTGATGATCTTGCATTTTTCGCAGATCGGCTTCACTGATGATCTAACCTTCACAGCTATTCTCCTTTCTCCCAAATACTGGATTCAGAGCACACTTCACCCAGTACTTCAACAAAGTCGCCATAATAGTATAGCACTTTGTCTCTGGGAAAGCAAGTATTTTTTTCTAATTTTCACGAACTCCGCTTCGCAGCCTTTGCGCAGCGCCTTATTTGTCTCTCCAGATGATCCTTCCTTTGGTCAGATCATAGGGAGACATCTCAATCGTCACTTTGTCTCCGGGCAGGATCTTAATATAGTTCATGCGAAGCTTGCCGCTGATATGAGCCAGTACCTGATGGCCGTTTTCCAGTTTCACCTGAAACATGGCGTTGGGCAGCTTCTCCACTACGATCCCCTCAATTTCGATAACGTCCGCTTTTGACATTCGGTTTTCTCCTCCCTGGCGGTTTACCCTCTCTCTGGACACGATCTGTTTCTGTTGATTTTCGTTATGCCTGCGCAGTCCCGGTCTCCGGAAGCAGCGATAATATCTCCGGACCGTCTTCGCAGATCAGGATCGTATTTTCATAATGGGCTGACAGGGAACCGTCCTGCGTCACCACAGTCCAGTCGTCGTCCATCCAGCAAACTTCTTTCCGTCCCGCGTTGATCATAGGCTCCACCGCCAGCGTCATCCCCGCCGACAGCTTCGGCCCTCTCATCCGTTTTCTGAAATTGGGGACTTCCGGGTCCTCATGAAGATGCTCTCCGATTCCGTGACCTACCAGGTCCCGAACCACTCCGTAACCAAATTGTTCCGCGTAGGCCTGAATATGCGAGGAGATATCATTTAAATGATTGCCAATTTTTGCATATTTAATCCCCTCGAAAAAACATTGCCTTGTCACTTCGATCAGCTTTTCCGCCTCCGGGCTGATCACGCCGATGCCATACGTTCTGGCCGCGTCGGAATGATATCCTTTATAGATAACGCCGGCGTCCAGGCTGACGATGTCCCCCTCTTTCAGGATCCGCTTTTTACTCGGGATACCATGTACCACCTCGTCGTTGACCGATACACAGATGGAAGCCGGGTACCCGTTATAATTCTTAAAAGAAGGGATACATCCGTAACTCCGGATGATCTCTTCGCCCAGGTGGTCCACCTCCCAGGTAGACATGCCCGGGTGAAGAGCTTTTCCTAATTCCTCATGAGTCCGGGCCAGGATTTCCCCGGCCCTTTTCATCAGTTCGATTTCTCTCGCAGATTTGATACTGATCGACATGACCTATGCTCCCAGGATCTCCACGATATCTGCAAATACTTTATTCAGATCCTGCGTTCCGTCTACTTCTTTCAGCTTTCCCGCTTTGCCGTAATAATCGATCAGCGGCTGGGTCTGCTCGTGATAGACTGCCAGACGATTCTTGACCGTCTCCGGCTTATCGTCGTCACGAAGCACCAGCGCGCTGCCGCAGACATCGCAGACGCCCTCTGTTTTCGTCGGATTATATACGATATGGTAGGTTGCGCCGCAGGACAGACATGCGCGGCGTCCTGACATACGGGTGATAATATTCTCGTCCGGAACATCCACGTTAACCGCGTAATCGATCGCGTCGCCCTGAGCCGCCAGCGCCGCCGTCAGGCTCTCCGCCTGCGGGATCGTCCTGGGGAAGCCGTCCAGCACATAGCCGTTTTTGCAGTCCGCTTCTTTGATGCGGTCCATCAGCATCCCGATGGTGATCTCATCCGGAACCAGCAAGCCCTGGTCCATGTACGTCTTGGCCTTCAGTCCAAGTTCTGTCCCGCCCTTGATGTTCGCCCGGAAGATATCGCCGGTGGAGATATGGGGAATCCCATATTTTTCAGCAATTTTCTTTGCCTGTGTGCCTTTCCCGGCACCGGGAGCGCCTAACATGATAATCTTCATACGGTTGTCCTCCTTATCATATAATATTTATATTTCCGTTCGCCCGCCGCTCAGACGATCCGAATACGGCGGGAAAACTTGCAGACAACGAGAAGAAAGGGCTGATCCGTCCTTTCTTCCCATCAAGGTACTTTAGTCGTTAAGAAATCCTTTGTAATTCCGTACAAGCATCTGGGATTCGACCGCATTGATCGTCTCCAGAACGACTCCTACGATGATGATCAGCGAGGTCCCCGCAAAAGAGATCCGGCTGATGTTGAACAGACCTGACACGATGATCGGGATGACGCTGACGATGATCAGTCCGCACGCACCGATAAATACGATGTAGTTCAGGATATTGTTCAGATATTCGCTGGTCGGCTTGCCGGGACGGATGCCCGGAATAAAACCGCCCTGCTTCTTGATATTATTGGCGACCTCCAGCGGGTTGAACGTGATCGACGTATAGAAATACGCGAACACCACGATCAGCACCAGATAGATCACCAGGCCGATGGAATACACCGGCTGGGACGGACGGAACCACATGGAAGAGTTCAGCGTCTGCAGGATCTTTCCGCCAATGGAGTTATAATTGATGGTGAAGAACTGGGCGATCACCACCGGCAGGGACATGATCGAGGAAGCGAAGATCACCGGGATCACGCCGGCCGTATTCACTTTCAGCGGGATGTTGGAGGAACGTCCGCCAACCATCCTTCTGCCCTGCATCTTCTGGGAATACTGCACCGGGATCCTCCGGACCGCATCCTGAAGAATGATGACAAACACCACCATGGCCACGATCACGGCGATGATGATGATCGCCGATACGATGGCGACCGGCACGTTCTTGCCGGACAGGAACCGGGTGTAAAGGGTGTTGATATCGTTGGGCAGGCTGGAGATGATGTTAAAGAGCAGGACGATGGAAATACCGTTGCCCACGCCCTTTTCCGTGATCTGCTCGCCGATCCACATGAGGAACGCGCTGCCTGCCGTCAGAGCCGCGATCGCTACGATCACGCTGCCCGCGTTATACTGAAGAAGAAGTCCCTGGCCGCCAAATCCAATAGCCATACCGCCGGACTCCAGAAGCGCCAGCGCCACAGTCAGATAGCGGGTGTACTCTGCGATCTTCTTTCTTCCGTCCTCACCCTCCCGCTGCATCTCTTCCAGCTTCGGGATCGCGATCGTCATTAGCTGCATGATAATGGAAGAAGTGATGTATGGGGTAATGCTCAGCGCCAGGATGGACATATTCGAGAACGAACCGCCTGTCATAGCGTTGAAAAATCCAAAAGCGTCTGTCGTCTGACTGGCAAAAAAGTCCGCAAAATAACTCGTGTTTACCCCCGGCACCGGCAGCTCGGATCCGAACCGGATCACCACCAGCATCATAAACGTGTAAAGCAGTTTATTTCGGATTTCTTTTATACGAAACGCATCTCGGAGTGTTTTCCACATATCAGATCACCTCGCAGGTTCCACCAGCAGCTTCGATTTTGGCCTTTGCGCCTTCACTGAAAGCGTTCGCCTTGACGGTCAGTTTCCTGGTCACTTCTCCATTGCCAAGAATCTTTACGCCGTCTCTGGGATTCTTGACGATGCCGGACTCCACAAGCGTATCCACCGTTACGACCGCTCCGTCCTCAAATCTGTCAAGAACACTTACATTGATACCAACGATCTCCTTGGAGTTGCGGTTGGTAAAGCCCCTCTTCGGAAGCCGTCTGTATAACGGCATCTGACCGCCTTCAAAACCCGGCCTTGGTGCGCCTGAACGGGCTTTCTGACCTTTGTGGCCCTTGCCGGCCGTCTTGCCATTGCCTGAGCCGTGGCCGCGGCCCCTTCTGAAACTATCGCTCTGTTTAGAGCCCTCAGCAGGTCTTAAATTTGATAAATCCATATCTTGCACCTCCTTGTCTCTGGATTATACTTCTTCTACTTTGACCAGATGTTTCACATGCCAGATCATGCCTCTGACAGCCTCGTTATCCGGCAGCTCTACGGTCTTGTGCATCTTTCTCAGGCCCAGCGCCTCAACGGTCGCTCTCTGTTTGGGAATCGCGCCGATCGGGGACTTGACCAATGTCACTTTTAATTTTCCAGCCATCTTTCTGTCCTCCTTAGCCTATGATCTCTTCGACAGATTTACCGCGAAGCCTCGCGACCTCTTCCGGAGTCTTCATCTCGCACAGGCCTTTCAGGGTCGCCAGGACCACGTTGGTCTGGTTATCCGAACCCAGAGACTTGATACGGACGTTCTTGATACCTGCCAGCTCCACCACCGCGCGGGCCGTGCCGCCGGCGATGATACCGGTACCTTCGGGAGCTTTCTTCATCAGAACGGACGCGCTGCCGAATTTGCCAATATAATCGTGAGGAATACTCTTGTTCTCGTCCATCGGGATCTCTACCAGATTCTTCATGGCCGCTTCTTTGCCCTTGCGGATCGCTTCCGGAACCTCGCCCGCCTTGCCGAGGCCGGCTCCCACATGGCCGTTGCCGTCGCCTACTACTACTAAAGCGGAGAATCTCATGGTACGTCCGCCCTTAACGGTCTTGGACACACGCTTAATTCCCACAACCTTGTCATTTAATTCCAACTGAGTCGGGTCAATCATTGTACGCTTCATGCCGTGTTCTCCTCCTTTAGAACTTCAGACCGGCTTCGCGGGCTGCGTCAGCCAATGCCTGAACTTTTCCATGATATATAAATCCGCCTCTGTCAAAGACCACCGTATCGATGCCTTTTTCCAGGGCTCTCTTGGCAATCAATGTGCCGACATATGCAGCCGCTTCTACGGTATCCGTATACTCCAGCTCTTCCTGAGCGGCTTTCTCCAGCGTGGAGGCAGCTGCCAGGGTATGGCCGACCGTATCGTCAATGATCTGAGCATACATATGCTTATTGCTTCTGAACACGGCCAGACGCGGTCTTTCTGCGGTACCGGCAAAATGATTACGTGATCTGGTGTGTTTTTTAACGCGAACTTCGCTTCTCGACTTCTTGCTAACCATCTTTACACCCTCCTTAATTATTTCTTACCGGTCTTACCAACTTTGCGTCTGATCACTTCATCGGCATACTTGATGCCCTTGCCCTTATACGGCTCAGGTCTTCTCTTGTCTCTGATTTCAGCGGCATATTGGCCTACTTTCTCTTTGTCAATGCCTTTGACCGTGATTTTGTTCTGTCCGTCCAGTACCGTCTCGACGCCTTCCGGATCGATCATCTCTACCGGATGGGAATAACCCAGGGTCAGGGTCAGCTTGTTGCCCTGCTTGGCAGCCCTGTAACCAACGCCGTTGATCTCCAGCGCTTTCTCATAACCATGGGTAACGCCGATCACCATGTTGTTGATCAATGTTCTCGTCAGGCCGTGAAGAGATTTGATCCTCTTCAGATCGTTGGGCCTGCTCACTATGATATGACCATCTTTCTCTTCGATCGTCATCTCAGCCGGAAGCACTCTCTCCAGAGTTCCTTTCGGGCCTTTTACAGTCACTTTATTATTTTCTGCGATCGTGACAGTAACGCCTGTCGGGATCGCGATGGGCATTCTTCCTATACGTGACATGCCTGCTCCTCCTTAAATTTTCGGAAAAGACGCGGAGTCCTTTCTGTTTTCAGATTAAGATTAAATATTATGATGTTCCTCTCCCTGCGGCCGCTCCGGCGGGGACCCTCCCGCTGCGCCTCATAGGGACGTTACCAGATAAACGCCAGCACTTCTCCGCCCACGCCCAGAGCACGCGCCTGCTTATCGGTCACCACGCCCTGATTGGTGGAAATGATCGCGATACCAAGGCCGCCCAGCACTCTCGGCAGTTCTTCCTTGCTCGCGTATACACGCAGACCGGGTTTGGAGATCCGCTTCAGTCCGGAAATGATCTTCTCATTCTTGTCGGCGCCATACTTCAGAGTCATGCGAATGGTCTTGAAGCTGCCTTCATCTATCAGGTCATATTTCTTAATGTAGCCCTCGTTCACCAGGATGTCGGCAATCGCCAGCTTCATCTTGGAAGACGGAACATCCACCGTATCATGTTTCGCAGTATTTGCATTACGGATTCTCGTAAGCATATCTGCAATCGGATCGCTCATTGTCATGATCTATTCCTCCCTTTACCAGCTTGCTTTCTTAACGCCGGGAATCTGTCCCTTATATGCCAACTCACGGAAGCAGATACGGCAGACGCCGTACTTTCTCAAATATGCATGCGGACGGCCGCAGATACGGCAGCGGGTGTACTCCCTGGTGGAGAACTTCGCCGGACGCTGCTGCCTGATCTTCATAGAAGTTTTTGCCATGGAATTTCCCTCCTAATTATTTTTGAAACGGCATATTGAACAACGTCAACAGTTCACGGGCTTCCTCATCCGTCTTCGCAGTGGTCACGAAGATGATATCCATACCTCTCACCTTATCGACCTTATCATACTCGATCTCAGGGAAGATCAGCTGCTCCTTGATGCCCAGTGCGTAGTTGCCTCTGCCGTCAAACGCGTTAGGATTCACTCCGCGGAAGTCTCTGACCCGCGGAAGCGCCAGGTTGATCAGACGGTCCGCAAACTCATACATCTTCTCGCCGCGCAGCGTTACCTTGCAGCCGATGGGCATACCCTCTCTGATCTTGAAGTTGGCGACGGATTTTTTCGCTTTGGTAATGATGGCTTTCTGGCCCGTGATGAGTTCCAGGTCCCTGACTGCGGAATCCAGGATCTTCACGTTCTCTTTCGCCTCGCCGACGCCGATATTGATCACGATCTTATCGAGCTTCGGAACTTCCATGATATTTTTGTAGCCGAACTTTTTGGTCAGGGCGGCTATCATCTCGTTCTGATACTGTTCTTTTAATCTGGACACGATCTTATTCCTCCTCTCCCAATCAGTCAATCACTTTACCGGTCGTCTTCGCTACGCGGACTTTTTTGCCGTTCTCGACCTTGAAACCGACTCTGGTGGGCTTGCCGTCGACAACCAGCATCACATTGGAGATATCCAGAGCAGCCTCTTTATTCACAATGCCGCCGTTGGGGTTGCCGGGACCGGGTTTGGAATGCTTGGTCACCATATTGCATCCTTCTACCACTACCTTTCCGGTCTTCGTGTCTACATGAAGCACTTTGCCGGTCTTGTCCTTATCTTTTCCTGTAATAATCTTTACCAGGTCATTTTTCTTGATTTTATGCACGGTCTGCACCTCCCTACAGTACTTCCGGGGCCAGAGACGCGATCTTCATGAACTGTTTGTCTCTCAGTTCCCTGGCTACCGGCCCAAAGATACGGGTCCCTCTCGGGGTCTTGTCATCCTTGATGATGACGGCTGCGTTCTCGTCAAACCGGATGTAGGAACCGTCCTTACGGCGAATGCTCTTCACGGTACGCACTACGACAGCTTTCACTACATCACCTTTCTTGACAACACCTCCTGGTGTTGCATCTTTGACTGTGGCAATGATGATATCGCCAACACTCGCATATCTTCTCACTGAGCCGCCCATAACGCGGATGCAAAGCAGTTCTTTCGCACCGGTGTTGTCGGCAACTTTCAGTCTGGTTTCCTGCTGAATCATAGCTCAAACTCCTTCCCGCTTATCTCGCCTTTTCGATGATCTCCACCAGTCTCCATCTCTTATCCTTGGACAGGGGCCGGGTCTCCATCACCTTAACAGTATCGCCGATGCCGCACTCGTTTTTCTCATCATGGGCTTTCAGCTTGTAGGTTCTCTTTACGATCTTGCCATATAAAGGATGTTTTACGTGATCTTCGATCGCTACGACGATGGTCTTATCCATCTTGTCGCTTACGACTTTACCGGTACGGGTCTTTCTTAAATTTCTCTCCACGATTTTCAACTCCTCTCTTTCTGAGTAATAACAGTCTGAATCCTGGCAATGTTCTTGCGAACCTCCTTGATCCTGCTGGTGTTATCCAACTGGTTGGTCGCGTTCTGGAATCGTAAGTTGAACAGTTCCTTCTTGGCGGATACCAACTCCTCATTCAGCTCTGCAACGGTCTTCCCGTTTAATTCCTGTACATATTTACTCGTCTTCACTGTTATTCACCGCCTTCTAAATCTGCCTTCGAGGCAATCTTACATTTGCAGGGCAACTTGTGCATGGCAAGACGAAGCGCCTCGCGGGCAGTTGTATCGTCGACGCCAGAGATCTCAAACAGCACACGGCCGGGTTTAACGACGGCTACCCAGTACTCCAGGGCGCCTTTACCGGAACCCATTCGGGTCTCAGCGGGCTTTGCGGTGACCGGCTTATCCGGGAAGATCTTGATCCAAACTTTACCGCCACGCTTGATATAACGGGTCATGGCGACACGGGCCGCCTCGATCTGATTCGACTTGATCCAGCAGGGCTCCATCGCGATCAGGCCGTACTCGCCGCTGGAAATGGTATTGCCCCTCAGGGTCTTTCCTGCCATGCTTCCGCGGAACTGTTTACGGCGCTTTACTCTTTTCGGCATTAACATTATCTATCGCTCCCTTCCTTGTTTCCCTTAGTAGGAAGTACTTCGCCTTTGTAGATCCAAACCTTAACGCCGATCTTGCCGTAGGTGGTATCTGCCTCAGCGAATCCATAGTCAATATCAGCTCTCAGTGTCTGCAGCGGGATCGTGCCCTCGCTGTAGAACTCGGTACGGCACATATCGGCGCCGCCCAGACGTCCCGAGCAGGCGGTCTTGATGCCCTTAACGCCGGCTTTCATGGAACGGCTCATGGTGTTCTTCATAGCGCGGCGGAACGACACACGGCCCTCCAGCTGCTGCGCAATGTTCTCCGCCACCAGCTGTGCGTCGCGGTCCGGTCTCTTGATCTCCTTGATGTCCACGAACAGCTTCTTCGGAGTCAGTTTCTGAACTTCCGCTTTCAGCTTCTCGATCTCAGCGCCGCCCTTGCCGATAACAACGCCGGGCTTCGCGGTGTAGATGATCACCTTTACGCGGTCGGACGCTCTCTCGATCTCGATCTTGGAGACGCCGGAATTATACAGTTTCTTCTTCAGAAACGTTCTGATCTTGTGATCCTCGATCAGGTTATCTGCAAAATCGCCCTCGGCATACCATCTGGAATCCCAGTCCTTGATAACGCCGACCCTTAAACCATGCGGATTAACTTTCTGTCCCATATTTGCCTCCTATCTCTCATTCAGCACAACGGTGATATGGCTCATCCTCTTCTCGATCCGATAAGCCCTGCCCTGTGCCCTGGGTTTAATTCTCTTCATAATCGGTCCTTTATTGGCGTAGCACTCCTCCACATAAAGGTTCTCCCTGCTCATGCCGTTGTTGTTCTCAGCGTTTGCGATCGCCGATTCCAGCAGCTTTTTGATCAGTGAAGAGGCGTATCTGGGACTGTATGTCAAAATACCAAGCGCGGTCTGTACGTCCTTGCCTCTGATGGCGTCTAATACGAAGCACGCTTTCTGAACGGACACCCTGGCGTAAGACAGCTTCGCCGACGGCCTGGTATCTTTCTGAGCGTTTCTCTCTCTCTTAATCTGACTTCTATGTCCTTTAGCCATTTGCTGTAACCTCCTTTCAATCCTGCCGATTAGCGCTTGGCCGTTTTCTTCTCGTCCTTGCCGTGGCCTCTGTAGGTCCTGGTAACGACGAACTCGCCAAGCTTATGGCCTACCATATCCTCGGTCACATAGACCGGAACATGCTTTCTGCCGTCATGAACTGCGATTGTATGACCAACCATCTGCGGGAAGATCGTGGAGCGGCGGGACCAGGTCTT
>CANQYH010000027.1 GCA_947628025.1 uncultured Lachnospiraceae bacterium
AAGCAGCGTCCCGTCTCCGGCCAGATAGATCTGAGAAAAATCCTCCATATTGCGGAGCATATCGTTCGCCTGGGTCCAGGGATCGCGGAGCGTTTTCGCGGAAGCCCGGTCGACCCGGTTCCATAAGACGCGCTGATACTGGTCCGTCACGAAGCCCATGACCTCATACACCGCGTCCGCCGCCTGATCCAGCTTCTGGTACACGCCCAGCAGATGGCCGCGTCCGTAGGCCAGGAAACAGGGCTGCGGCTGCCGTCCCGACTCCAGCTGCAGCATCGCCGATTCTTCGCCGCTGATCCGCTGGGCCGCCGAGATACGGACGCCCCTGCTGCTGTTCACTTCTTTATCCAGCTGAATAAAATACAGTTTCCGGCGGACTTCCGACGCGTACCAGCCGATCCCCTCCATATAAGCGCGCTCCTCGACAGTGTTGCAGACGATCGTGTCCTGATCCCTGTATTCAAAGGAATTCTCGCCCCTACGCACCAGCCGGTCCATATGGACGCGGGTGTCGTCCACCGTCACATTGGCGATGTAAAGACCGGCAGGCTCGTACTCCGCCTGCGGCTCCAGGTCCGTATTGACGATCTCCAGCGCGTACATGGGCGTCTCCCGAAGCCGTCCGTTTGAAAACCATTCCGTGCCCTCATTGGACAGACCGTAGACCAGATCCCCCTGAAGGAAGCCCAGGATCCGCACCACCGTTCCCTCGGGCGCGCTGATGTCCTGCGTCGCGCCGGAATCCAGATCCATCACATGGATCACACTGCCGCCGTCGCGGAGCGTCCCGTTCTGCCACGCCAGGCAGGTACGGTCCTCATTGACCCTGTAACTGCCATCGGTCAGATCCTCCGCCACAGACACATATTCACCGCTGGACAGGTCGATGCCGTAGACCGCGCCGTCCAGCATAAAATAAAACATCTCCTGACTGCCCAGACGGCAGACCGTCTCCACATCCCGCTTCAGATCCTCAAAGCACCGGTCCGACGGAGCGAAAAATTTCTCCTCGATCAGCCCGCGGCGGCTGTCGTCGTAATGACAGAGGCTCAGGCCCTGAAACCCTTCATGCGCGCCCCGGTTCATATAGCCGTACACCATGAAATCCACGTCCCCGTCGTTGGAAACCGAAACGATCTTGATCCCGTTTTGGTCATAATCGCTCCGGCCGCTGGCGTCGGCGCTGCTGCGGAACGAAAAGATCTTCGTCGCTTCGGCGTCATTCTGGTCATACAGCCACAGGTCGCGGTTAAAAACGAACGCCAGATAGCGGCCGTTTTCGCTCTTTTCGCGGGTCACGGCCTCGTCCGTCCCGATCCCCAGCAGGATGCGCTTGCCGGAAAACAAGCTGCGGTCCCCGGAAAACACCTGGCAGACGGTCCGTTTCATATCCATCATATAGAGGCGCTTCGTATCCCAGCGAATCGTATAATAGTCCTCCACATCGTAGAGTTCCGTCTGCCCGTCCTCGGATGCGCGGGTCAGCTGGTACGTCACCTGCACCTGGCCCATAATGCCCTGCAGTTCCCGCAGCGTTACCTGCATCTCCCCGGCCGGGACCATATCGAGCCCCGCCCAGGTCATCTGGGAGAAGCTGGATTTCAGCGTCACATCGCCCAGAGAGGAATTGTCTGCCGTGCTGCTGCTCTCCATATAAAGCGTCAGTGACGACGCCTCCTCCGCATCCAGCGTTTTTTCAGAAAATTCTCTGGCGAGCGCCATCATTTCCGGCGCGTAATCCTGCTCCGGCCAGAGGATACGGGTATAATAATGTACCTGCCCGTGAAGCTCCGTGCTGAGCTGGATATGGAGCAGGTACTCGGTTCCCTGCGTCAGCAGGTTCTGGACCGGCAGCACGATCCTGCTTTTGCCGTCGGAGCTGGTCCAGGAATCGACCTCCGTGCGCTCCACCAGCCGTGCGCCGTCCAGACTGCGGATCTCATACTGCACCGTCAGAGGAGCGGAGCCGTATTCCTCCACCGTCACGGGAAGCTGCAGGTCCTCGGAAAGGATCGTCAGAGAATCCCTCGCCACCGACGTCTCCATCTCCTGCCGGTAACCCGTCAGACGGTTTTTCTCGGTTCCGTACATTTCCGTATACACGACAGGCAGAGACGGCTCCTCCATCAAGGCGTACACCGTCTCTGTCCTCTCCGTATGATTCCATGACACTGCCAAACTGATCCCCAACGCGGCCAGGAAGACCCCGGCCAGAACCGCCGCCCGCCGTACCGTCCTGTTCATATCAGCCGAACAATTTTTCCGGATAAGCGCCTGCCGCGATCAGCGCGCGCAGGGAATCCACCACAGCCTGTTTATCTTCTTTATACGTGACACCGAACCACCGGTCGGGCGTCTCGATCACTTTCACTTTCGCCTTGCCGGCTTTCACCAGACCGTCGATCACCGCCGGAAGCAGATACTCAGATTTGACGTCCCCCTCTTTCAGGGACGCCAGAAACTGCGGGAAGCCCAGCTCCAGCTCATCTAAGAAAGCCGCCGGAAGCCCCCACATATTCATGGAAACATGGCAGTCCGCGGTCACTTCCACAGGCTCTCCCTGGAAATTCTTCGCAGAGACGCCGTCTCCGTCCCGCCGGATATCGTAAGTCTCCACCACTGTCTCCAGGTAACCGTCGCCGCTGACCTGGCAGACGCCGCGGGTCACGCCGCCGTTCTCGCTGAGCGTATTGGCGAGCATGAAGCCGCCCATGCACATATCGTAGACCTCCGCATGATCATCCATCTCGCCGGCCATATAGTCATGGAGGCGCTTAAAGCCCTCTTTTCCGTAATAATCGTCGGCGTTGATCACCAGAAACGGCTCGTTCACCAGACCCTTGATACTCAGGACCGCCTGGCCCGTGCCCCAGGGTTTGGCCCGCCCGGCCGGCACTGCAAATCCGTCCGGCAGCGCGGAAAGCTCCTGATACGCATATTCTACCTGCGTCACTTTCTCGATCCGTTTCCCGATGATCTCCTTAAAATCCTTTTCCAGATCCCTGCGGATGATAAAAACCACTTTGTTAAATCCTGCCTGGAGGGCGTCGTAGATCGAATAATCCATGATGATCTCTCCACTCGGCCCTACCGGCTCCAGCTGCTTGATGCCGCCGCCGAAACGGCTCCCGATGCCCGCGGCCATAATGACCAATGTCGTGTTTTTCATAATAACTTCCCCGCTTCTATCACTAATTTATCAAAACGGCCGCTGTCCCGGGGATCCGCAATATCCCCAAAACCGCGCCAACCGGTTTTACCGTCTCGCCTGACGTCACACCAAACACTCGCGCGCCTGTTACCGGGCGACGGTTTCCAGACGCACCAGAGCTCTCTTGAGCGCCAGCTCCGCCCGCATGACGTCCGTACCGGGATACCGGTCCTGGAGCCTCCGCTCGGCGCGGATCTTCGCCTCTTGGGCGCGCTTCGCGTCGATATCCTCCGGCCACTCGGCCACTTCAGCCATGATCGTGATCCGGTCCTGGAGGACCTCGATGAAACCGGCCATCAGCGTAGCTTTTCTCAGCTCTTCCGCCTCATGGATCTTCAGGACGCCCGGGGACACGATCGACGTCATCGGGATATGGTTGGCGTAAACGCCGATCTCTCCCTCCGTCGTCGTCAGTTCCACCATGGAAGCCTCTCCGTCGTAAAAAATGCGGTCGGGCGTAACGATCTTTAATTTAAACATCTCTGCCATACGCAGTCCTCCTCTCCGCGCGGATATCCGGCCCAAATCTCCTCCCGGGCCCGAGCGCAGCGGTTCCCGCCCGCCCCAGTCCGAAGCAGCCCGCGTCCCGTCTCAACCCAGACCGGCGCAGGACGCGGTCACGGACATCCGCCCTGCGTCAGCTCTTCACGCGGGCCAGCACGTCGTCGATATTGCCTGCGTTGAGGAAATAGCCCTCCGGCACGTCGTCGTGTTTGCCGTCCAGGATCTCCTTGAAGCCCTGGATCGTCTCGCCGATGGGTACATAGCGCCCCTCCAGGCCGGTGAACTGTCCCGCCACGAAGAACGGCTGCGACAAAAACCTCTGCACCTTTCTGGCGCGGGCCACCGTCAGCTTATCTTCCTCAGACAGCTCGTCCATGCCCAGCATGGCGATGATATCCTGCAGCTCTTTATACTTCTGCAGCACCTGGATCACCCTCTGCGCCACCTCGTAATGCTCCTCGCCCACGATGCGCGGGTCCAGGATGCGGGAGGTCGACTCCAGCGGGTCCACGGCCGGATAGATGCCCAGCTCCACGATGGAACGGCTCAGAACCGTGGTCGCGTCCAGATGGGCAAATGTATTGGCCGGGGCCGGGTCCGTCAGGTCGTCGGCCGGTACGTACACCGCCTGCACCGACGTGATGGAACCGTTTTTCGTGGACGTGATGCGCTCCTGCAGCGCACCCATCTCCGTCTGCAGCGTAGGCTGGTAGCCGACGGCGGAGGGCATACGGCCCAAAAGCGCCGACACTTCGGAACCGGCCTGGGTGAAACGGAAAATATTGTCGATGAACAGCAGCACGTCCTTGCCGCCCTCATCGCGGAAATACTCGGCCATCGTAAGTCCCGTCAGGCCCACGCGCATACGCGCCCCCGGCGGCTCGTTCATCTGGCCGAAGACCATCGTCGTCTTATTGATAACGCCGGACTCCGTCATCTCGTGGTAAAGGTCGTTGCCCTCGCGGGTGCGCTCGCCGACGCCGGTGAACACGGAGTAGCCGCCGTGTTCGGTCGCAATGTTGCGGATCAGTTCCTGGATCAGCACGGTCTTGCCTACGCCCGCGCCGCCGAAGAGGCCGATCTTGCCGCCTTTCTGATAGGGGCACAGCAGGTCGACGACCTTGATGCCCGTCTCCAGGATCTCCGTCTCTGTGGACTGCTCCTCAAACGTAGGAGCCGGCCGGTGGATCGGGAGATACGTGTCCACGTCCGGTTTTTCTTTATTATCAATGGGCTCGCCCAGGACATTGAAGATACGTCCCAGGGTCTTCTCGCCCACAGGCACCGAGATCGGCCGCCCCGTCGCCACGGCTTCCATGCCGCGGGTCAGGCCGTCGGTGCTGCCCATGGCAATACAGCGCACCGTATCGTCGCCCAAATGCTGCGAGACCTCCGCTATCAGCCGGCCGCCGTCTTTCGTGGCGATGCTGACAGCTTCATTGATATCCGGAAGCTTTCCCTGGCTGAACCGGATATCCAGCACGGCGCTGATGACCTGCGTGATCCTGCCTATGTTTTGCTCTGCCATTTTGTTTCTCCTTTCATCCGCCGATCGCGTTGGCGCCCGCCACGATCTCCGTCAGCTCCTGAGTGATCGCTCCCTGGCGCGCCCGGTTATACTGGAGGCTCAGATCCTCGATCATCTCCTCCGCATTGCTGGTAGCCGAATCCATGGCCGTCATACGGGCCCCGTTCTCGCTGGCCACCGCTTCCAGAAGCGCGCCGTAGATCAGGCTGCTCATATACTTGGGAATGATCGCGTCCAGGACCGTCTCGTCGTCGGGCTCATAATTCATGATCGCTCTGGATCCCGGCTCCTGTCTGCTCCCGGCCCCCGGCTCATCCAGCGCCACCGGAAGCAGTTTCAGCAGCTTCGGGTCGTGGACTACCGTGTTTTTAAACGACGTATAGGCCAGATAGATCTCCCCGATCTCCCCTTTCGCAAATGCTTCCAGAAGCACCGCCGTCAGATCGGCCGCGTCCTGATACAGCGGATCGTTGATCACTTCCGAATAATCCGCCCCGATCGCGAACCCCCGGCGGGCCAGACCGTCGCGTCCCTTGCGCCCGATGGCGTACACCACCGTATCTTTCGCCGGCAGCTCCGAACACACCAGCTTGACGATATTGTTGTTGTATCCGCCCGCCAGGCCGCGGTTGGAAGTGATCGCAATGACCGCTTTCTTCTCCGACGCTCCGGCTTTCAGATATTTGTGGTTCAGCTGCCCGGACCGGTCCATGATCGAACGGATCGTATCGTACATCAGATTAAAATACGGTTTCGCGGCCTCGGCCCTGGTCTTGGACTTCTGCAGCTTTACCGTCGCCACCAGCTTCATCGCTTTCGTGATCTGCTCCGTGCTCTGGATGCTGTCACGGCGGCGTTTGATATCTCTCATAGTTGCCATGATCCGTCACCTGCCTTACTTCTCACGCGCTGCCCGCCCCTCGCCGCAGACGAACGGGCGGCTTTCCTGTTTCTCAGACACATACCGCTACCCTCAGCCCTGGGCCTTGCACTCGGCGATGGCTTTCGCCAGCAGTTCGTCGATCTCCGGGGTGATCTCCCTGGCCTGACGGATCTGCGCCGGGATCTCCGGGTATTTCGTGTCGATAAATTTAAACAGCTTCTCCTGGAAATCCAGCACCTGGGCCGTAGGGATATCCAGCAGATATTTTCTGGTAACCGCGTAAATGATGATGACCTGATATTCCACAGGCATCGGCTTATACTGCGGCTGCTTCAGGACCTCCCGGATCCGCTCGCCCTGGGCCAGCTGCTCCGTCGTCGCCGCGTCCAGCTCGGAACCGAACTGGGCGAAAGACGCCAGCTCCCGGTACTGGGCCAGCTCCACACGGATCGGAGCCGCGATCTTCTTCATCGCCTTGATCTGCGCCGCGCCGCCCACGCGGGACACGGACAGACCGGCGTTGATGGCCGGACGGAAACCGGAATTGAACATCTCCGTCTCCAGATAGATCTGGCCGTCGGTGATGGAGATCACGTTGGTCGGGATATACGCCGACACGTCGCCCGCCTGGGTCTCGATGATCGGCAGCGCCGTCAGAGAACCGCCGCCCAGTTCCTCCGACAAACGGGACGCCCGCTCCAGCAGCCTGGAATGGAGATAGAATACGTCTCCGGGATACGCTTCACGCCCCGGCGGACGCTTCAGCAGCAGGGACAGGGTACGGTAAGCCGCCGCGTGCTTGCTCAGATCGTCGTAGATCACCAGCACGTCCTCGCCGTTCTCCATCCATTCCTCGCCGATGGCACAGCCCGCATAGGGGGCGATGTACTGCAAAGGCGCCAGATCCGACGCGGTCGAGACCACGATCGTCGTATAATCCATAGCGCCGAATTCTTCCAAGGTCTTTACAATGTTCGCCACGGTCGAAGCTTTCTGCCCGATCGCGACATAAATGCAATGGACGTTCTCGCCCTTTTGATTGATGATCGTGTCGATCGCGATGGCCGTCTTGCCGGTCTGGCGGTCACCAATGATCAGCTCACGCTGTCCGCGGCCGATCGGGATCATGGCGTCGATGGCCTTGATGCCGGTCTGCAGCGGCGTATCGACCGATTTTCTCTCGATCACGCCGTGAGCCACGCGTTCGATCCGGCGGAACTTCGCCGTCTCGATGGGCCCCCTACCGTCGATGGGCTGGCCCAGCGCATTGACCACGCGCCCGGTCATGGCGTCGCCCACCGGAACCTCCACCACGCGGCCGGTGGTCTTCACCGTATCGCCCTCGCGGATGCGGCTGGTATCGCCCAAAAGAACCGCGCCCACATTGTCCTCCTCCAGGTTCAGGACCATGCCGAAGATCTCTCCCGGGAACTCCAGGAGTTCTCCCTGCATGGCGTTCTCAAGACCGTGGATACGGGCAATGCCGTCGGCCACCTGGATGACGGTGCCCACATTGGACACGTCAAGCCGGGTCGAATATTTCTCAATCTGCTCCTTGATCACGGAGCTGATTTCTTCCGGTCTCAAATTCATGAAGGTTTGCACCTCTTTCTCTGATAATCTCTAAATGAATCTGCCCTATCTTACGATACGGCTCTCCGCCGCCTGCGCGGAAACGATCGCTTAGCGTCCTCCGCTCCGGCCGCGAAAGATACCTCTGACACTCCCTAAGCCTTTGCGCCAGCCGCACCCGAAACTCAGGCCAGCTGCACCTCCAAAAGCTGCTTCTTCAGATCATACAGCCTGCTCTTGATACTGCTGTCCACGACCCGGTCCCCGATCCGGATGACCATGCCACCGATCAGCGACGGGTCCACCTTGTAATCCATCTCAAACGACCGGTAATCGGTCGTATCCAGGAGCCGCTGCTCCACCTGCTGCCTCTGCGCGCCGGTCAGCTCCACCGCCGTCGTCACATGGGCCACGCCGATCCGCCGGATCTCTTTCACCTGTTCGATGAAATACCGGAATATGGCGGGAAGCTCGTTCTGCCTGCCTTTGTCCACCACCGTGGTCAGAAAGCCCAGCATTTCCGGCGACACCCGCCCGGCGAATACGTCCGTAACGATCCGCATTTTTTCCTCTTTCACTACCTGCGGATGGTCCAGGAGACGGATCAGTTCCTGGTGCGACTCCAGGATCGCCAAAAGCGCCTGCACTTCCTCATAGACCGCATCCAGAGACTGCTTTTCCTGCGCCGCCTGCAAAAGCGCGTCGCCGTACACTTTGGATACTAGCTTTGCCATGTGCTCTCACCCATTTCTTTCAGAGTCTCCTCGATCAGGGAATCCTGCACCGTGGTATCGATGGAAGCGGCGACCACTTTTCCTGCCATCAGAGAAGCGATGGTCACGATCTCCTGCTTCATATCGTCCAGCGCTTTCTTGCGCTCCAGCTCCACTTCATGGTTTCCCCTGGCAATGATCCTGGCGGCCTCCGCCTTGGCTTCCTCTATGATCTCCGTTTCTCTGGCTTTCCCTTTTCTCCTGGCTTCCTCCAGGATCGCGTCCGCCTCTTTGGACACGTCCTTTAGCTTCGCCTCATACTCTGCTTTCAGCGCCGCCGCCGTCTTCTTATCGTCGGCCGCGTCTTTCAGCTCTCCGGCTATCTTTTCCCGGCGCTTCTCCAGGATGTTGCGTACCGGGTTGAACAGCAGATACGACAGGCCGAAAAACAGGATGAAAATATTGATCGCCGTGAAGAATAGTTCAGAAAGCAGCTGCGGGTCAAATCCTATTAACCTGTCCAAGGTTATGCCTCCTTCCTGTTCCTGTCACACGCTCCCGATCAACCGAAAGGCTTCACGAACATCAGAATGATGGCGACGACCAGACCGTACAGACCGGTCGTCTCGGCAACTGCCTGGCCCAAAAGCATCGTAGTGGTAATGTCGGATTTTGCTCCCGGATTACGTCCCACCGCGGCTGCGCCCTGGCCAGCCGCAATTCCCTGGCCTACGCCGGGGCCGATACCTGCGATCAATGCCAGGCCGGCGCCGATCGCGGAGCAACCATAGATAAAGTCCTGTCCTGAAATGTTCATATTCTTCCTCCTATATATTTTAGTTCTTTTTCATTACGGAACAACCGGTTCCGCTCCGTTTTGCCGGGCGCGCTCTCTCCGCGTCCCGGCCGTTTCACCGCGTCTACTCCATCTTGTCATTGATGTAAACCATCGTCAGCATACAGAACACATAGGTCTGTATCGCTCCGGAAAACAGATCGCAGTACGCGTGCAGCGCCGCGGGGATTGCGATCTTCGCGAACCACGGCATCATGCCGTACCACAGTCCCATAATGATCACGCCCGAAAGCAGGTTCGCAAACAGACGCAGGGAGATCGAGATCGGGTTCGCAATCTCGCCGATCAAATTGATGGGAAACAAAAGCGGTATGGGCTGGAACAGGCTCGTGACGTGTCCAAACCCTCTGTTCTTGATTCCCTGATAGTTTACGATGCAAAACGTAAACAGTCCCAGCAGAAATGTGACGCCAAAATCTGCCGTTGGGGCCCGCAGGCCCAAAAGTCCGCTCAGATTGCAGAGCAGAATAAATAAAAATATGGTTCCGATGTAGTTCACAAACCGCCGGCCATTGGCGCCCATGGTTCCTTTTGCCATATTCTCCAGGGCCTCCATCGCGATCTCCAGACCGCTCTGGAACAATCCCGGCGTATCGCTCTCGCTGACCGTTTTCAGTTTCCGGCTGGCGATAAAGCCAAACAGCAAAAGCAGCGCCGTAATGATCCACGCCCCGACGGTCGTGTCCGAAATCCACAGTTCCTGACCAAAGGCGTGGTATTTCAACACGCCGTGGATCATAAAATCAGGTTCCCGCGCTATCATCGGAATCTTCATCATTCCCATATACTTCCCTCCTTTCTTCCGAGATACCGTTCTCCCCGCTTCCGCCGTCATGCGGCGAGAACGTCCTGTGAACGGCCGGCTGCAAAAACGCCCCGGCTTTGAGGCCCAAAGCCCCCAAGATCATAGCTACCGCGTCCACCTGCGGCCGGCTTCCCACAAAGAAAAGCACCGCTATGAATATCACTTTGCGGATCATGGACTGGACCACCGTATAGCGGTTCGCATACGCCGCATCCCGGCTGTCCGTCGCACGTTCCGCAACGATCGCCATATGAACCAGCATCGCCGTATCGGCGATAAATCCCGCGAACAGGCCCAGAAGAACCGGCCCCAGCGCGAAACCCATCCCGGCCAGGCCATCCCGAAAGACCGCCGCCAGGATCCCCAGCACCAATACATATAAAAACATGCCCACACACATTTCGGCTACCAGCCGCCGGACCTCTTTCGTCATCGCGGAGCCTCTTTCTGCTGTGCGGTGGCGGATCCTGCGCGGGAATGGGCGGCGCCGGGAATTTCTTCCGTCCGGGCGCTTTCTTCTCCGCCGCCGGGATCTGCGGCCGTCCGGGCAGCTGCTTTATGACTATCCGGGGCCAGTTCGAGCGCCGTACTTTGCCTCGAATCTGCTGTCCCAGCTATGCCGGTAGCGGTTAGCTCTGCCGCCCGGCCTCCTCTTTCACCGCCATCCGAACCGGTCACGGATGCCCCGTAGATCCGGCTGGGCGTCTTTGGTCTGGACACCGCCGCCTGCGGGCCCTGCATCGCCTCTCTCATTTTCCGTTCGCGCTCCGCCCTTTCTTCTCTGGCGTCCCGCTCGATCAGCCGTTTCGCCATCAGGTAAGCGCCGCGGCCGCCTCCCAGTACTCCCAGGATCAGCAGGACCAGCATCGTCTTCGTCCCGAAACGGGAGTCAATATATTGTCCCGCGAAAATAGCGAACAGCGTTGGCGTCAGCACGCACAGTCCCAGCTGCGTCACCATCGCCAGACTGCGGAACACGCTTCTTTTATAGTGCATGGAATCTCCTTCGCTTCCTCTTGCGCAGCGCTAAGTTGGCCTGACGGCCTTTTCCCTCCCCGGTTCTTGTATTATACGGGAAGCGCGAACTCCGCTTCGCTCCGTTTGCGCAGCGCTAAGTTGGCCTAACGGCCAACTTAGCTTCATTATAACCAACTTTTTCCGTTTTGTCCATAATTCATGAAAGTTTCCGTAAATTTCCCATTTCCTGTAAACAAGCCTGATCAATACTGCCGCGTAACGCGCAGCAGCCGGCATGTACCAGCCCTGATTCGCGGCCCCAAAAACGGATCCCCGCAACATCACGAACCGCCCAGGCTCACTTCCGACAATTTCACTACCACCATATCGTCAAGCATAAACATGGAATTCCCGGCCGGCCAGCACGGTTTCCCGGCGCAGGCCTCCACAGCTTTCGCGTAATCCTCAGCCGTCGGCATTCCCATCGGCATACCGAGCGTCAAAAAGAAATTCCGCGCCCGCGGCGTCACCCCGATATAATCCGTATAACCGAACTGAAAATAGGAAAAACCGATAACATCCCCCATCACCGGCCGGCCTGTCAGTTCCGCTTTCCGGGTCCCTACCAGCACCACCTTGCAGTTTTCCATATCCGGCCGGTCCGCCATGCGGCAGATCTCGCCGTACAGCCGTTCCGCCGTCAGCATATCGCTCTGATAGGTCTCATAAAGCGTCTCCCAGAGTTGATTCATCGTAACCGCCTGGCCCCAGGCCGTCCACAACAGTAGAACCAGCAGTACCGACGACAGCGTCTTTTTGACCGCTTTCATCGGCCATTTCCGCGCACGGACCGCTCTCAGGCCGTCATGAGCCAGCAAACACAGCGCATACGCATAAAACGCGAAAACCAGCACGTACGTCAGCTGTGCGCGGATCGGCTGATTCATCGCGGTGACCAGCGCCGTCAGGACCGGCGCGACAAACAGCAATACCGCCGCCAACGCCAGCCACACGAAATCCCGTCCCCGCTTCCGCCCTTTTATAAGGATACAAACGGATACGATCAGCGCCGCCCAGAGAAAAACGGATGAAAAAATGTCCTCCACTGTGCCAGGTACACACGCTGTACCTCCGCCGCCAAACAGTTCAGCGATTGTTCCAGGCTCTGCCGTCCCCAGTTAAACATCGAATCCACATAAGTCGGATCTGCCTGCTGCCACACGCAAAGCGCCCTGCCCAAAAATCGGGAAACCGCAAACCCTATCAGGAAATGCGCCGTATGGAACAAGCCTTCCCGCAGCCCGCACCGCGCATCGCCGCAGACCGCCGCGCCAATATACGAAATCAGTACCAATGCGATATAAAACGCCGTAAGCGCCTGGTAAGACCCAAAGGCCCAGACCATAAAGCCCAGCGAGACCAGATACCAGCAGCGGCTCTTTCCACTCACGACCGCCCGCTCCGCGCAAAACGCGGCCGCCGCGCAAAAACACATCGCCAACGCGACCTCAAACGCCTGCAGAATAAATTGAAACTGTTCCGCCAGGACCGGCGATGACAAAAACACCGCAACCAACACGTATTCCGCGTATTTTCCCGCGGTTCTGTCAACCCAGACATGGAAACAGTAACTCAGGAATAAAACCAGACACCAGAGCGCCATTGCCGTCAGGATCCACTTAAACTGCGGCAGCAGACGCATAAAGGAAAACAACTTTTCCGTCAGGATCAGCCCGAATCTCTGCGAACCGTACCAGGAATACATCAATTCCTCCGGCGCCTGCAGCATGATATCGCTGTCAACAAAGATCTCCCACTGCGTCATCCGCACTCCATAACAGATCACGATCCAGACAGCCGCAAACCACCTCAGCGCTTTTCTCCCGGCACAATAGCGGTGAACGTCCCCCGCCGTCTCCGAAATCTCTTTCCCAAACTGCGCCATCTGCAAGCGAATCTCATCTTTCAGCTTCATCCCCGCCCTCCGTTTTTCGATCATCCGCCCAGTTGAAAAAATAAAAAAAGGAAAACCCGATCCTCACGGGTTTTCCATCCAAAAATAAAGAGCGCGAGACGGGATTCGAACCCGCGGCCCCCACCTTGGCAAGGTGGTGCTCCACCCCTGAGCCACTCGCGCATGATCGCCATCCGATCAGTGTCTTTCAACGACAAGAAACAGTGTACCATATCTTTTCCGGAAAATCAAGTATTAATTTCACTTTTCTCCGCTTTTCTTTTTCCTGTCCGGAGATTCAAAATATGGAAAAATCGCTTGCGGCTTTCGTCCGGCTCTGATATACTGTTTAGGAACAGTCAGTTGTTTTTCGGTATTCCCGCCGGACTTTCTCCGGGCGAATCCATTCACAGCTTTTTACAAAAGACACATACGGAGCGTTTCCGTCATTTTGCTGTTTACAAGCAGCGCCATTTTGATGTACAATAAAGGAGGTAACGTTTATGCCAGAAAAACAGATTACGGTCAACCGGGAACACAAGTCCACCCTGTTCGCGCTCGTCTTCTCCAATGCGAGAGACGCGTTTTCTCTTTACAACGCCATGAACGGCACGGCGTATGACGATCCAAATGAGCTGGAATTCAATACGCTGGAGAACGCCGTCTACATGGGGATGAAAAACGACATTTCATTTCTCTGCCGGGCCGACATGAACCTGTATGAGGCACAGTCCACCTGGAACCCGAACATGCCGCTGCGGGGCGTTTTCTACCTGTCAGCGTTGTATAAAGCGTATGTGGCGGAACACGGCCTGGATATCTATTCCTCGGCCCGGCTGACACTCCCTGCCCCGCGGTATGTGGTGTTTTACAATGGAACAAAAGAACAGCCGGACCGGCAGGAGCTGCGGCTGTCGGATTCATTCGCAAAGGATGGGGAAATGCTGCGGAATACGGGGACGGCATCCCGGCTAAGAGGCGAAAGCAACCATACGGACAGAAGAGACAGCCACTCGGTCCCTGCCGGTACTGCAGACATCGAACACTATGCTGCAAACGGCGCCGGTCCAGAAAACAGCCCTGCCGCAGCTGCGGACATCGAACCCCACGCTGCAAACGGCGCCGGTCCGGAGAACAGCCATGCCGCGGCTGCAGGCGGATACGCCCCGGCTCTGGAATGTATCGCCCATGTGATCAACATCAACCACGGGCACAACCGGGAGCTGATGGAAAATTGCCGCCGTCTGGCTGAATACGCCCGTTTGGTAGGATTGATCCGTCAGTACCGCGCAGAGGGCATGACGCTGCGTGCAGCAGCAGACCGGGCGATCGACGAGTGTATCGCAGACGGGATACTTGCGGACATTCTCTTGAAAAACCGTGCGGAGGTGACAGATATGATCCTGGAAGAATATAACGAAGAATTGCACATTCGGAATGAGAAACGGCTGAGCCGTGAAGAGGGGCTTATTGAGGGGCATGAAAAGGGAATTACCGACGCGGCCGTTAAACTTCTTAAGGCCGGCTCGCTGCCCCCGGATCAGATCGCTCAGATTCTCGGCCTGCCGCTGGAGACAGTACAAAGCTTACAGACGGAATAAGACTTGGACGCAGAAATGGGGGAGCCGCCCGGCTTCCTCACCGAAAAAACGGGTCTCCCGCGGCGATCCGCCGTAAGGAGCCCCATTTTTCATTCATAAACATACCAAGACCCGGCAGCCGGTTTCAGCCCCCGCGCCGTTGACCGCAGTTTCAGGATGGCCGCCGCGGGTCAGTATCAGAAACATCCGCATGGCGTTAAGAGCATGACGCCTGCGGCTGCGGACCAGGGCGCGGCAGCGATCGATAAAACCGGAGCATACCCGGCGTCCGCCTACGCGTAGCTGTGGATCCCCGGTATAAACGTGTTTACGCCGATATATGTAAACAGCACGCAGACGAACCCGATCACCGCGAACCAGGCCGCCTTTTTCCCGCGCCAGCCCTTGTTCAGGCGCAGGTGAAGATACAGCGCGTAGATAATCCAGGTAATCAGGGACCAGGTCTCCTTGGGGTCCCAGGACCAGTAGCTGCCCCAGGCCCGCTCCGCCCAGATGGAACCGCTGACGATCACGAAAGTCAGAAACAGAAATCCCAGAGAGACGGCGCGGTAGCTGATGATGTCCAGCCGGTCGTAGTCCGGTATGTGCCGCTTCCAGAAATCATGGTTCTCCCGCCCCTCTTTCAGCAGGAACATGAGGGAAACGGCGAACGAAACGCCGAACGCTCCATAAGAAATGATCGCGGTAGAGACATGGATGCCGAGCCAGTTGCTGCGCAGGGCCGGCATCAGCTCCCGCACTTCCCGGCTCTGCATGGCCGCGTAGCCGATCAGCAGGAAAATGACCGGCGACACGAACGTGCCCAGCGCCCGGAAATGGTACCGGTACGCAAAGATCAGAAAACACAGGCAAATCCCCCAGGCGAAGCTGGTGGCAAATTCGTACTGATTCGTCAGGGGCAGCCGCCCCGCGCCGACGCCGCGGACGATCAGGGCCGCCGTGTGAAGTACAAAAGCCGCGGTGATGACCCAGCCGGCGATGCGCCCCGCTTTCTCATTCTTCATCGCAAAAAAGATAAAATATAAAACCATGGAAATCAGATACAGGATCATTACGGCCGTAAAAAGACCGTTTTCGATCTCCAGGAGCTGAGCGCTTCCTATCATAATCTTCTCCTTTTCTTTGTATGGCCGCGGCCGTTCTACCGCGGGGCACTCCGGCCGCTTTCGTTCTGTCCGCCCGCCTTTTTCAGTTCCTCCAGGAAATACGCTCCCGTCCTGCGGCTCTTTCCGCTCAGGGCCCAGGTCCCGTCCGCCTGCTGCACGGCCCACACTTCTTCCGGAGGCAGGTAAAAAGCCAGAACCAGCGACACCATGACCAGCAGGCCGCCTGCCGCCGCCACCGGCGTAAACGGATCCCGCTTCGCCTGGATCAGCGTGTACGGCTGCGGGTCCTTAAACAGGATGCCGTACTCGTCCACCGTGATGATCTCGCCGTCCGTCAGCACGTTCATGCCCAATATCTGGTCGTGATAGTAAAGCGTATACAGATAACCGGGATGGTTCAGCGCCGAAGACTGCGTCATGGGCATCCCATCGGGATCCGTGACGTAATCCGGATAAAACGCGTTGAACAGGACGGCCAGTCCATCCATATCCTCGACCAGCGCGTATTCTCCGGCGCAGATCACGCCCTCCTGCAGCTTTTCATCGCCTTTCCAGACCTCCAGATCCGCGGCCCAGCCCGTGGAATTCTGATAAAATTTCATGCCGAACAGCGACAGCGGATGGTTGACGCTGGCCGTCCCGCTCATAGAAGCGCCGTCTTCCGTCCGGCGCACCGTCATGTCCGTCTCATACTGCTCCACGGTATCATCCGCGCGCAGCTTCACCCGGAAATCATCGATGCGCAGTTCGTAGCTGGTGTCGCCAACCGGCCTGGTTTGTCCGGGCACCCCGTAAACCGTGTACTGGGTCTGGAACATCTGCCCGAGACTGAACCCGGCGATGATCACCAGCATTCCCAAATGGCACAGCCACGCGCCCCAGATCCCCCAGCGGTGACGGACCGCGTAACGGACAGGAACGGACGGCTCCGTCTGCCCTGCACTGTCGGACCGGTCCTCTCCGATGTGGCGAAATGCCGCGACGCCCTTTTTCACTTTCCGGAACCCCAGCTTGCGGAACCATTCCTCCGGCTCCGTGTCCACGACCGCCGCCGGACGGCCGTCCCATTCCGCCAGGCGCTTCGTGACCGTAAATCCCTCCCGCATCCTCCGCAGCAGCGCCGGGAAACGCAGCACGTTGCAGGCCAGCAGATTGGCGCACAGAAACAGCGTCAGGCCCACGAACCACCAGCAGTGGAACACATCGTCCAACCGGAACAAAAGGACCGCCCCTGCCAGCGATTCCGGATATTGCTGCGTATAATAGGCCGCCGTCTGTCCCTGGGGGATCAGGCTCCCGATCGTGCAGGCCAAAGCCAGCAGGATCAGCAGCATGACCGCGCATTTCATCGAACACAGGAACCGCCCTGCTTTTTTCAATCGTTCCATATCCAACTCCTAACCCGGACAAAGCGTTTCCGGACGATCGCCGTTTCCGCGCGGGGTCCGTCCGGAAAACGGCACAGATCCGGATAGACCGCCGGTCTACAGTCCAAAAACAAGGACCGGCAGACAGATCCCCGGCCCTCGCATCCTATCTTCTCCGTATATCATTCTCCGATCAGAGCCCCAGAAGTCCCATCGCCTCTGTGATCCGCTTCTCCGATTCGTCCAGGCACCGCCTCGACAGCGTGGAATTGTGCGCGCCCTCACTGTTCTCCACATAGCAGAAGTCGAAATACCACTGCGCGTCGCGGTACAGGGAACGGACCGCATCCAGCTCCTCCTCCGACATCTGCCCCGCGGCTGCCGCGTCCGCCAGCGCATTTTTCAGCGATGCCAGCTTCTCCCCGATCTCAGTTTCACGGGCCGTGATTTCGTCCTGAATCGTCTTTACTTTCGCGGCAATGTCCGTATCGCCGTGACAGCTGACGCAGGTGTCCAGGATCGCCTGGTTCGCCAGCGGGCTCTCCCATTTGTGGCTGGTGTAGGTCTTGCCTTTCTCCGTGACTACGGCCATATGGCAGTCCGCACAGTTCATACCGAAACCAACGTGAACGCTGCCCGCGCCCAGATACGTCTCAAACTCCGGATGCTGCGCTTTCAGCATACCGGTCCCCGTGCTCTCCTGGGTCCAGTCGGAAAAGCCCATCTCATTATAATAAGCCAGGATCGCCTCCGGATCCATGGACGCCACGCTGGTATAAGGCATCTTCGTCTCTTTGGTATCCGGCGCGAAATAATACTCGATATGGCACTGCCCGCAGGACAATGTGGACGGATCGATGGCGGCCATCTCGCTGCCCAGAGCCTGGGTCACATAGGAATGGGTGACGACCAGCTGTCCGCCGCTCCCCGCCTGGTTCTCATGGCAGTTATAACAGCTGATATTCTCCGCCATCTGCGCGTGCGTTTCGTTAAAATCATACTTATACGCCTCTACGCCCATGTCATTGACCAGCTTGGTATAATCCGGCGTCTTGCAGGTCAGGCA
>CANQYH010000028.1 GCA_947628025.1 uncultured Lachnospiraceae bacterium
CATGATCCGCACGGTCGTGCTGCCCTCCTCCATCGACGGTATCGTCACGGGATGTATTCTCGCCGCCGGCCGGGTGATAGGAGAAAGCGCGGTGCTCATGTATACCGCCGGTATGAGCATGGCAATGCAGAGTTTCTCCCCGGACCGGCTGACAAGAGCGTCAGGCGCTACGCTCACCGTCGCGCTCTACCATTATGCCAAAGAAAACGCGGATTTTTCGACCGCCTTTTCCATCGCGTCCATCCTGCTGATCCTCACGGTGGCCGTCAATTTTTCCGCGGGTTTCCTGGGCAAAAAATTAGGAAGGAGCTGACTTATGACCGACACGATCATTTCTGCTAAAAACCTGGACTTTTATTACGGCGAAACACACGCGCTGAAAAACATCTGTCTCGACATCCCCGAACACAACATCACGGCGCTCATCGGGCCGTCCGGCTGCGGGAAATCCACATTCCTGCGGACGATCAACCGCATGAACGATCTGATCGAGGGCGTGAAAGTGACCGGTTCGCTGACCTACCGCGGCGAGGAGATCTACGCGCCCGTCCGCGATGTGACGGCCCTGCGCAAAAACATCGGCATGGTGTTCCAGAAGCCGAACCCATTTCCGATGTCGATCTACGACAACGTGGCCTACGGTCCCCGCACCCACGGGATCCGCGCGAAAGCGAAGCTCGACGACATCGTGGAACATTCCCTGCGGGACGCCGCCATTTGGGAGGAAGTAAAGGACCGGCTGAAAAAGAACGCGCTGGGCCTTTCCGGCGGCCAGCAGCAGCGCCTCTGCATCGCCCGTGCCCTGGCAGTCAAACCGGACGTTCTCCTGATGGACGAGTCCACCTCGGCCCTCGACCCGATCTCTACCTCAAAGATCGAGGATCTGGCGATGGAGCTCAAAAAGGAGTATACGATCGTCATCGTCACGCACAATATGCAGCAGGCGGTGCGGATCTCGGACCGGACGGCGTTTTTCCTTTTAGGGGAACTGATCGAATACGGGGATACGGAGAAAATGTTCTCCCAACCGGAGGACAGACGGACTGAGGACTATATCACGGGGAGGTTTGGATGATGAGGAAACGGTTTGACGAACAGCTTAACACACTGGGACAGGAGCTGATCCGGATGGGGGCACTGTGCGAAGAAGTGATCTCCCTCGCAGCATCCGCGCTGATCCAAAAGGACGACGCGCTGGCGGCGAAGATCGCCCCGCTCGACCACGAGATCGACGAAAAGGAACGGCAGATCGAATCCATCTGCCTGCGGCTTTTCCTGCAGCAGCAGCCGGTGGCGCGGGACCTGCGGCAGATATCCGCCGCCTTGAAAATGATCACGGATATGGAGCGGATCGGAGACCAGGCGGAGGACATCGCGGAAATCCTGCCTTTTCTGAACGGCAGAACGCTCCCGGAGCATATCGAGATCCGGGAAATGGCGAAAGCGGCCAGCAAAATGGTCACGGACAGCGTGGACGCCTATGTGAAGCAGGATATTTCCACCGCCGAAGCAGTCATCGCTTCCGACGATATCGTGGACGATTATTTTATGACGATCAAAAACAGCCTGATCTCCCTGATCGCGCAATCCCCCACCGAGGGAGAATACGCCCTCGACCTTTTGATGGTCGCCAAATATTTCGAGCGCATCGGCGATCACGCCGTAAACATCGCCGAATGGGTGCTGTTTTCCGTTACCGGGGAGAAAAACTCGCCCCAGGGAACCGATTGAAAAAACCGCGGACCCTGCTATAATATTGTGCTGAAAGGAAGTGTTTCCCATGATCTTCTGCGTAGAGGACGACAGCGGTATCCGCGATCTGATGATGTATGCCTTAAATTCCGCAGGATTTGAGGCAAAGGGCTTTCCGGACGGCGAGTCCTTTTATGAGGCCCTCTCCGAACACGATCCCGAACTGATCTTACTGGACATCATGCTCCCCGGAGAGGACGGCATCAGTATCCTGAAACGGCTGCGGGCGAGCGGCAGCACAGTTCCGGTCATCATGGCGACGGCCAAAGGCACCGAATATGACAAAGTGATCGGCCTTGACCTCGGAGCCGACGACTATCTGGCAAAACCTTTCGGCATGATGGAGCTGGTGTCGCGGGTAAAGGCGCTTTTGCGGCGCGCGCGTCCTGCCGGGGAGCACGAAGTACTCTCGCTCGGCGGAATCCAGATGGATACGGCGCAGCATATCGTACTCTCCGACGGAAAGCGCGTGGAACTTACCTTTAAGGAATATGAACTGCTCCGCAAATTCATGGAGAACCCCGGAAAAGCGTTCACGCGGGACCAGCTTCGGCTCAGCGTCTGGGGGGACGATTACGCGAGCGAGACGCGCACCGTGGACGTCCATGTCGGCACGCTGCGCACCAAACTGGGCCGGTGCGGCGAGCATATCAAAACCGTCCGCGGCGTCGGTTACCGATTGGAGGCAGGCCGATGACAAAACGGATCTTCCAATCGATCTGCCTTGTAACAATCGCGGTTTTCCTCGCTTCCGCGGTACTGTTTCTCGGAATCCTTTACAATTACTTCGGAAATGTCCAGCGGAATCAATTAAGGACGCAGACGGAGCTGGCCGCGCAGGGCGTTGAACGTGCAGGCGCGAAGTATTTCGAAGGTCTGGACGCCCAGGGATACCGCGTCACATGGATCGGCGCGGACGGCGCCGTGCTTTTCGACAGCGAAGCGCCGGCCTCGGAAATGGAGAACCATCTGGAGCGCGAAGAAATGAAAGAAGCTTTATCGGCCGGATACGGCGAAAGTTCGCGCTATTCGGTCACATTGATGGAACGCACCCTCTACAGCGCCCGGCGTCTGTCGGACGGAACCGTCGTGCGCCTCTCCGTCGCCCAGAATACGCTGCTGACGCTGCTTCTCGGAATGGCGCAGCCCATCGCCGTGATCCTTGTGATCGCGGTCGGTTTGTCGCTCTTTCTGGCATACCGGCTTTCCAGGCATATCACGGAGCCGCTGAACCGTCTGAATCTGGACGACCCTCTGAACAATGAGGGCTACGACGAGCTTTCGCCTCTTCTGCGCCGGATCGACGCGCAGCAGCGGCAGATCCGGATCCAAGCGGAGAAGCTGCGGAAAAAGCAGGAGGAATTTGAGACCGTCACGGAAAATATGACGGAGGGGATCATTGCCCTGAATACCAAAGGAATTATTTTAGAAATCAACCGCGCGGCGGCGGAATTGTTCGATACCGGCCGGGACTGTATCGGACGGCATATGCTGTCCGTCAACCGGAGCATGGAGATATCCGATCTTCTCTCCGCAATGGGAACGGGCGTCCGGGCAGAAAAGAACGTCGAATTAAAAGGCAGGAACTATCAGCTGGATCTAAGCCCCGTATCCGAGGACGGCGTAGTGACCGGCGCGGTGCTTCTCGCGCTCGACGTGACGGAAAAAGCACAGGCGGAGCAGATGCGGCGGGAATTTACGGCAAACGTTTCCCACGAGCTGAAAACGCCCCTGCAGATCATTGCCGGATCGGCGGAGCTTTTGTCCAACGGCATCGTCAAGGAAGAGGACCGCATGGGATTCTATACACGGATCCAGGGAGAGGCCCAGCGCATGATCCGGCTGGTGGAAGATATCATCCGGCTTTCCCATCTGGACGAGGGCGCGGGCGATATGAAGCGGGAAAACGTCGATCTCTACGCGGTGGCGGCCGAAACGGTCCGCTCGCTCGCCGGCGAAGCGGAAAACGCCGGTGTTTCCATAAGCGTCGACGGGGAACACGCTGTGCTGGACGGCGTCCCGCAGCTTCTCGAGAGCATCGTGTATAATCTGGCGGATAACGCGGTCAAATATAACCGGCCCGGCGGCACGGTAACGGTATCGGTGAACCGCTGCGCAGGGGCCGTCCGCCTTTGCGTAGCCGACACGGGGATCGGTATTCCGCCGGAGCACCAGGAGCGTATTTTTGAGCGTTTTTACCGGGTGGACAAGAGCCGTTCCAAAGAACTGGGCGGCACGGGGCTGGGACTGTCTATCGTTAAACACGCCGCAAGGCTGCACCATGCGAAAATCGAACTGCATAGCGCGGAGAGCGAGGGTACAACTATTACCGTGGTTTTCCCTGATTCTGAAAACGAATGAAATAACGCCGCCAACTCCTGTTCTTTTTATTTTTCATGGACAAACCGGCGCTTCTATGTTAAAGTAGGAGCGATACAGACAGGCAATCGTTTTTTCAGGAGTTGATCGATCTATGATTCTTTCCAGGACCTCTTCCGACAGTCAGTATGACAAAATGACCCTCACGCCCGTACATAAACTGATTCTGACTCTCGGACTGCCCACCACGATCAGTATGCTGGTCACAAACATTTACAACATGGCCGACACGTATTTTGTCAGCTCTCTGGGCACCAGCGCCAGCGGGGCCGTCGGCATCGTATTCGCGCTGATGGCGATCATCCAGGCGTTCGGCTTTATGTTCGGCCAGGGCGCCGGCAGCTGCCTGAGCCGCCAGCTCGGCCAGAAGCACATCGACGAGGCCCGCACCTACGCCGCCACCAGCTTCTATCTGTCGCTGCTGTGCGGTTTGCTGATCACGGTCCTGGGGCTTCTGTTTCTGACGCCGCTAATGTACCTTTTGGGAAGCACCGATTCCATCCTGCCCTACGCCAGGACTTACAGCACTTACATCCTGCTGGCCGCCCCCGCCATGGCCTCCAGCTGCGTCATGAACAACATCCTGCGCTACGAGGGCAAGGCGATCTTCGCCATGTTCGGCCTGGGCTCCGGCGGCATCCTGAATATCTTCGGGGATTATATCCTGATCCGGCATTTCCATCTGGGCATCGCGGGGGCTGGGCTGTCCACCGCCATTTCCCAGTATATCAGCGCCGTGATCCTGCTGGCCCCGTTCCTGATGAAAAAAGTCCAGAGCCGCTTCTATCCCCGCTATTTTGCCCGCCGCCTGTCCTACGCCAGAGACATCGTGATCGTCGGCTTTCCCAGCATGATGCGCCAGGGCCTGACCAGCATCTCTGTCATGGTGCTGAACCAATGCGCCGCCATTTACAGCAGCGCGGCCGAGGCCGACGCGGTCATCGCCGCCATGAGCATCGTATCCAGGGTCATGAATTTCCTGTTCTGCGTAGGCATCGGCATCGGCCAGGGATTCCAGCCGGTCAGCGCGTTCAATTACGGCGCAGGCAAATACGACCGTGTCCGGGAAGCGTGGCGGTTCACCTGGCTTTTCAGCACCGGATTCCTGAGCGTCGTCGCCGTCGCCGGATTTCTCTTCGCCGGCCCGATCATCACTCTCTTCCGCGACGATCCCCAGGTCGTGGCGTTCGGCATCCCGGCCCTGCGGATGCAGTGCGTCGCAATGATCTTCATGCCCCTGTGCCTTAGCGGAAACATGCTGTTCCAGAGCATCGGCAAGAGCGGCCGGGCGATCTTTCTGTCCAGCATCCGCAGCGGGCTGCTGTTCATCCCGACGCTTCTGATCACCAGCCGCCTCTTCGGACTGCCCGGCATCCAGATGTCCCAGGCCGTCGCCGATATTCTGTCCGGCCTGATCGCCGCCCCGCTGATCTACGATTTCTTCCGGAAATTATAAGGCGGTCCTACCGGTTCCAGACCGCGACCGCCGAATAATTGTCCATCTCGTGACCTCTGCCCGCGCGGACCAGTTCCGAAGTCATACGGTCCAGCCACTCGCTCGCATTTCGCGATCCGCGCAGGCACAGGCACATCATTTTTTCATCTACATATTCCCAAAAACCGTCCGAGCAGAGCAAAAAGGCCTGGAACTGCCGCAGCTTTCTCGGTTCTTCCATCGAAAAGCGGAAACGTCCCTCTCCCGCGCCCAGAACGTTCAGCAGTTTATTTCTGTCCGGGTGAAAGCGGATCTCTTCTTCCCGGATCCGGCCCGCCCGGAAAAGCGCCTCGGGCACGCTGTGATCGCGGGTCTGCAGGACGGCCTCCCCGCCCGCGAACCCATATACACGGGAATCCCCGACGTGGCCGATATAGACCTTTCCTCCCCCGATCACCAGCGCGGCGGCCGTCGTCTTCATCCGGTTCCTGGCTTTCATTCTCTCCTGATCCGCCAGCAGTCCCTCCTGCGCCTCCGCAAAAAAAGTCCTGAGCGCCGTCTCGCCGGAAGCGATCCCGCGTGCAAAAACATTCCGGAACCTCTGCACCGTCCCCGCGGACGCCAGGTCCCCGCTGCCATGGCCGCCGAGGCCGTCGCACACGATAAATCCGTAAGCGCCGTCCCGTTCCACGGCCGCGACCGCGTCCTCATTGACGGCACGGCCGCCCTTGTCAGTGACATACGCATACTGAATCATTGGAATCCCCATGCCTTCCGCTATCGTTTGTCCAGATCCACCAGCTTCAAAAACAGGATCCCTATGAACCCATAGGCCGCGCTGTATAAGACCAGCACCAGCCAGGTCAGGGCCACATGCTGCGCGGAGGCGTCGTAATCCATATCATAAGTCTGGGTCAGATGCAGGTCTTTCCAGCTGCGGATGCTCGTGTCCGACAGCGCCGCCTCTTTGAATTTCTCCAATGTGTCTTTCGTCGGAAGCTCATTCAGATCCGCCGAACTGCAGAATGCGGCCAGGCCCCATTTGCTGATGGTCAGCTCCTTGACGAATTCTGCGTCCTCCGGCAGCGTAAACATCACGCCGGACATGACCAGCTGGATGATCAGCACGAACGGCATCACCGTCATTGCCGCGTTTTCCGTTTTCACGATGCACGATACCATCAGTCCCAGCGCGTCCGAGCAGAATATGGTCAATGTAAAAGCGACGAAGAACTCGATTCCGATCCACTCAAAGAGTACGCCGTGGCTGGGAAAATCCCGGATGAGTCCAAAGACCACCGTAAAAATGACCGCTTCCGCCACGCAGAGGACAAATTCATAGATCATATGCGCGATAATATACGAGGATATATGGAGCCCTGTCCGGTGCTCCCGCTTAATGATCGCTCTCTCGCGGCAGACCGACTGGATCGAATTGAACAGCCCCGTCCACACGGCCCCGCAGACCATCGCAAAGATCCCGGTTTTGGTGCTCTCATTGATAACGAACGTATTATCGCCGATGACCCACGCCAGGATCACAGCGATCAGCAGCGTACTGACCAGGGACTTCCAGCCCTTTTCATGAAAGAAGATACGGAAGCATTTCCCCGTATACACCCGGATCTGCCCGACCCGTCCCAAACGAGCTTCTCCCATCGCCTTATCTCCTCCTGCTTCTCGCGTTATACTTCTCGATATAATAATCTGCCAGACCCTCTCCGTTCTCGTCTTTCCGGTTGATCCTCTTGATGATCCCGCGGAACGTGTCCGTCTCGAAGAAATCGAACGCTTCCTGCACGCTCCCGAAAAACGCCAGATGCCCGCTGTGATCCTCGCTGCTTTTCGCCAGTACGATCACCTTATCCAAAAATCTGCGGGCGCGTTCCGGGCTGTGCGTAATGATCATCACGATCTTCCCTTTGTCCGCGATGCCGCGCAGATTCTCCATCAGTCCCTCCCCGATGATATCGTCCAGGCCGGAGTCCGGCTCGTCCAGGAAAAACAGGCTCGGATCGGAAATGTACTCCACAGCGATGCTCAGCCTCTTCCGCTGCCCGCCGCTCAGCTTGGATACCAGCGAATTCTTCTCCGGCGTCAGTCCAAGGTCCTCCAGCACCTCCCGGATCCTCTCCTCCCGCTTTTCATCGCTCATCCCTCTGGGAAGCTTCATCTCCGCCGCATTCGCCAGCGTGTCGTACACGGTATCGCTGCCGCGCAGAAGATCCTGCTGCGGCACGAAACCGATCTCGTATTTCATCCGCTCATATTCTTCATAAATATCCGCGCCGCCGTAGGTGATCTTCCCTTTCGCTTTCTCGTACCCCATGACGGCGTTTATAAAGGTAGTCTTGCCCGCGCCGGAACCGCCGAGGATCAGGACCATCTCTCCGTCATTGACCGTCACGTCGATGTCCTGCAGAAGCAGCAGCTTCTTGAAGTGCTGGAACGCGCTGCGCCGGACAATATGGATGCAAAGCTGCTTGTTCCGGGCCGGTTGTTCCCGGCTCTCTTCCTCCGATTCTTCCACTCGCCGTCCTGCGGAATAGATCAGCCAGCCGCCGAAAAACAGGAAATACGCGTCGGCAATCCGCACCACGTCGAACGGCGACAGATACTGGGGATATTCCAGCCGTTTCCCGTTTAGACTGACACCGTTGGTACTGTTATGGTCGATGACCGCCCAGCCGTCGCCGGACCGGAAAAACGACGCATGCTTCTCGGAGACCGCGGCGTCCGTCATCGCGATCCCTTCGGAGACCCCCCTGCCGATCTGCAGCTCCGCCACATCCTCCGTCAGCGAAAGCTTCTGCCAGCAGAACGGCGTCTCCGTCTGCGTAAACAAACCGACGATCCTGCGGTCCAACGCGTTTTTATCCTCCAGATAACCGAAAGACAATACATCTCCATCGTGCAGTTCCACGCGCGAAACCCCATCGCGGCTGCATTTTTTCCCATTTATTCTGGTTCCGTTCGTGCTGCCCAGGTCCGTATAAAAATACCGTTCTCCGGACTGCAAAAACTCCCCGTGCCTCCTCGAAACAAACGACAGATTCAGCGGAATATCGCACTGGTTCTGGGCCGTGTTCCTGCCGACCGACATCCGCCCCCGCAGCGGAACCGACCGGATCAGGCCCGTTTCATCAAACAAATGCAGCGTCGCTTCCCGGGACGGAACCGCTTCGTATAGGATCGTGTCAGCCATTTTCTTCTCCCTTTCCGCGCCGCATCAATCCTGCGCATCCAAACTGTCCGACGTCGCGAACGAGCTAAAGCCAAACTCTTTCAGGTTCGCTTTCTGCCGGTCCGTAGCATCGTATATGACCACCCCTAGTTTCTCGATCGTTCCCAGTTTCTGCCAGTCGATGGAATCGTTATAGCTGATCCGCAGAACCGACCGGCTGACATAGGAGACCGGCGACGGATTCAGGGCAATCGACGACAGGTTCGTGACCGGATTATCCACGAGCTCCAGCGTATTCAGCAGAGGCAGCGCCGCCAGCGGTGAAATATCGCTGACCTGATTATGATTCAGCCTCAGATACACCAGCGACACGCAGGAGGCCAGCGGAGAAACATCCTTAATATGATTGTTTTCCAAATGCATATCGCTGACGTTCGTAAACTTTGCCAGCGCCTCCACGTTCTCGATCTCGTTGTCTCGCAGATCCAGAGTGTTTTTCTTATTGACCAGTTTTTTAGTCTGCGCCAGCGGTGAAATGTCTTTGATCTTGTTGGATCTCAGATTCACCGTTTCCAGTTCGTCGATCGTCGTCAGCGCGGACAGATCCTCAATCGCGTTATAGGACAGATCCAGAGAATAAATTTTAAAGCAATCCTTTAACGGCGAGATATCCGTGATCTGGTTATGGTTCAGGTCTACGTACTGAAGCTGCGAGTTATCCGCCAGCGCCGAGATATCCGTGATCTGATTGCCCGCTCCTTCCAACCGGTACAGCCTTATCCCCTGAAGAGCGGAAAGATCGCTGACCTGATTATTATTAAACGCCAGCTCGGACAGCCGTGTGCCGCAGGCAGGCGAGATATCCTCTATATGATTGTTCGAAACGTCTACCGTACCAAGGTTCCCAAACCTGCCCAGCGGGGCAATATCCGCCAGATCGTTCCCGTCCGCACTGATCGCCAGCAGATCGTCGACGCCGGCCAGAAAATCCAGCGTGGTCAGGCCGTCCTCCGAACAGTAAAGGTACTGCACCGACGCGGGCAGAGAGATCGTTTTTTCGTCCAGTTCCGACAGCTTGGACATATACAGGAATTTCAGGGAACCATAGGAACTCAATACGCTCAGATCGGAAACTTTCGTATCGTTGATCCTCAGATCTTCCAGTAGCGTCAGGTCTTTCAGGCAGCTGATATCCGTCATCCCCGTCGACGACAGGTTCAGGCTCGTGAGGTTTTTCAAATGGTTCAGCGGAGACACATCCGTAATATCCTCATTATTCTCCAGAGAAAGCTCTTTCAGCCAGGTCAGCTCCCCAATCGCCTCTACATCCTCGTTGTCCATAAAGCAGCCGTAGATCGAAAGCCGCTCCAGTTTTTTCAGGCTTTTCAGCTTCGCGATATCACGATTATTGATGATATCCCCGAACAGCGACAGCCTCGTTTCTCCCCGGCTGACATGGGTGTCGCCAATCGTAACATGGTTAAGGCTGAATACCACGACATAAATCACAAAGACTGCCAGACCGCTCCCCAATACGCCGCCGTGGATCCACACCGCTTTTTCCCGTTTCTTCCGTTCCAGACGCGGATAATAAAAATATCCAAAAAAGACCGCCAGCGCCACTGAAAACAAGCTCAGCACCAGGGAGCCCTCCAGGGTCCCATCTCTATAAGAGCCTGTCACATACATCCGGTAGACGACCCACGTCCATACGACAGCGACTACCGACATAAGGATGCTTCCCGCAAGGCAGAGCCGATTCGGCCTGCGTTCTCTGTTATGGAGGCGCGGATAATAAAAATATCCCAGGCCGGCTGCCGCGATCAAACTCACGGCACACAGACCGCCCTGTCCCGCCAACAGTACGGCTTCTGCTTCCATGGCCACAGAAGCCACAAAAGTCATCAAAAAAACAAAAAATGCAGCGCCGACCGCGGTCGAGAGCAGGAAGCAGAGCTTATTAGGGGCCTTTCCTCCGGACGCGTCTGCCGGACGGTTCTTTCCGGCGGATGTTTTTACGCGTTTTTCCGGCTCGGAGCGTTTTTCCGGCTCAGGCCGTCTTTCACGGACATCCGCGTGAGACGCCGCATCCCGGTCTTCCGCTTCTTTCTCCCTCCGCCTATCATCCGGCACGGAATCTCTGCGGTTTTTCTGCTGAGCCAGATACTGCTCCTCGCTGATCGTCACTTCATCATCAGAATCCAGTTCCTCCGCATCCGGGCGGTGCGAAATACTGTCCTGACAGGCAAGCTGCAGCTCCGTCACGGACTGAAAACGGTTCTCCTGGTAGACCGCCATGCCTTTCAGGATCACTTTCTCCTGTTCTTCCGTGATATTTCCATTGACAGAGGACGGTTTAGCCAGCTCGTCCCGATAGATCCGGTTCATGGCATCGTCCGGCGTGATCCCCGTCACGATCTTGTAGAGCGTCGCGGACAATGCGTAAACATCCGTCCACGGACCCTGATTCCCCTTGCTCCTGTACTGCTCTTCCGGCGCATAACCCGGTTTCAGCATCACGGAAAGGCTTTTCTCATCCGCGCCGCTGACGTCGCGGGCCGCTCCGAAATCCAGCAGCTTTACGGTCCCGTCCTCCAGCACCATGATATTCGCAGGGCTGATATCCCGATGGATCAATCCCCGCTCGTGTACTTTTGCAAGCGCGCTCATAACGGGGGAGAGCAGTTCAAACGCCTGCTCAAAAGACATCAGGCTTTTCTGTGTCAGATAATCTTTCAGGTTGGTCCCCTCCAGATATTCCATCACGATATACGCCGTATTATTCTCCGCAAAAAAGTCCCGGACCGATACGATATTCGGAAGATTCGAGAACTTTGCCAGCGTCCGGGCCTCCTCCAGGAAACTGGCTTTCCCCTTTTCAAATACCTCCTGCGCTTTCCCCACACTCGCCGTGATCTCCGCCGAGGCGGTATTATTGCGATTTACAATGCCGGAGGGAAAATATTCCTTTATGGCGATCCGGAGTTCCAGATTCCGGTCCCTGCCTATGTAGGTGATGCCGAAACCGCCTTCTCCCAGTACGGCCCCAACCTCATACTTCCCATTTAGCAGAGTTCCCGGAGTTAAGTGATGCGGGTCGGTCACATATTCGCTCCGCCTCTTTCCGCAATGCGGACACACTTCCGCCGGCGAGGGATTCATACAATAAATGCAATATTCCTGCTTCATCTTCCGTTCCTCCAGAATTTAAAATAATTTAAACTCTTTCCGCCAATTTATCACAATCCGTATAAAACTGTCAATAGCTATGCGCAAGAATAGAGCGGCGTGATCCCTCTACAGCCGGATCTCTTTCGCATAAGAATAAGGGATGATCTCTCCCTGCCGCGTCGCGCGGTAGCCCTTTTCCTGGTGGGAATAGTTCGAGATCTCCACAGAACCGAAGTCCGCGAACCTTTCGCAGATCCGCTCCAGCACTTCCTGCTCCTCCGGCGACAAAATGTCCTGCGGCAGGCCGCGCTCCGGGATGACCTGGTGCCGCTCATAACCGTCCTCAAACACCACTTCGATATGCGCCACATGGTCCGCCGCGATCATACCGAAAAGCAGGTCGAAATCCTGCGGTACCGGACCGTACGGCAGATGCACATAACACAGGCCGGACATCGAAACGCCGTTTTCCTGATAAAAGATCATATCGGCATAATTCAAAAGCTTCAGCAGCTTGGTCTTCAGCAGTCCGGCGCTTCTGTGGGCGAAAAACAGGACCATCGCGCAGAGTTTCTCATAGTCAAACGTTTTAAACCCATTCTCCATAGACGGCGGACGGACGAAAAAGAACTCGGCCAGCTTCCGGCCGGTCCGGTAATCTCCGCCCTGCCGGAGTTTCTCGACCGTATCCATCAGTCTCTGCCTCTGCCGTCCGTCCAGAGATACCTCGTTCTCCATCAGATAGGTCCGCATATTCTCCGGCTCCCGCAGAAACAGAAGCAGGCTGTTGTGCGCTTTGTCCTGGATCGAACCGTTCTCATAACGGCGGATCGTTTTATCGCCCCAATTCAGCAGCTTCGAAAAACTCCTCTGGCTCAGGCCATACTGCTCCCGGATCCGCCGGATCTCCTCCGGCAGCAGCAGCTTATGTCTCCGGCGGTATATGTTATACGCGCGCAGAAGCGTCGCCTCATCCAGCTCCTCGCAGTAAAACTCTTCGCCGCACTCCGCGCACACCAGCACCTGCGCGTCGGTCTCGATCTCCTCGCCGCATACGTCGTATCTCTCCCGCTTCACTGCGATCTTCGTCTCGACCTCTTTCCCACATTCCTCACAATATTTTCGCATCGACGCCACCTCCTATATCCTATGTAAAAGCGTCCTCATGAAATCCGATACACCGGAGGATCTCCTCTCCGTTTTCCCGCGTGATCTTGATCTTTACATAGAACTGGATACCGGCGATCTCCTTTTTAAACTCCCAGAGATCGCCCGGCCGGTCAGGATCAAAGTCTTTCTTAGGTCCTTTATAATAATCACCGGCAACAAGCCCCAAAATCTCCTCTTTCGCATCTTTGATCGTTAGTCCACGCCGCGCCAGCGCCAGCATGTTTTTTCTCCTCGGTACAAAGTCGTATCTTCCGGCGGATACCAGGGCTTTCGCCCTCTCAAGAAATGTCAGGATATCCGCGTGGTCCGCTTGTCCGATCAATCCGTCACCTCCCATAGCTTACTTTAATTATAATCGTTTTTTTCCGTTTGTCAATCATTTTGCGGTCATAAGACCGCATTTTAAGGGAATCCGGCCGCCAGTCTAATAACCAACAGCAAGATCCGGCTGCCGCCGGAACAGCTCCCGCATAAAGTCCGCCGCCTCACCGGATCGAGCTGAACGTTTTCACCAGCCGGAACGCCTGTTCCGCAGTGGCCGCCATATTGTAAGCAGCGGTCTTTTTGTCCATGGCTTCCGCCAATGGCACCGCGGTCTGCAGGATCGGGAAAAACGCGTCGATGCCGCCGTCGTTGCAGGCGGACGCGCCTTTCGCCACGCAGCCGGCAAAGCCCAGCACCGGCTTGCCGAACCGCTTCGCTGTCTGCGCCACGCCGATGGGCGCTTTTCCCATCACGGTCTGACCGTCCAGACAGCCCTCGCCGGTCACTACGATATCCGCATCTTTCACATGATCCGCCAGCTTCGTCTCCTCCAGCACGATCTTGACGCCGGATTCCAGCGCCGCATTGGTAAAGGTCAGAAACGCGAAGCCCAGGCCGCCCGCCGCGCCCGCGCCGGGATAGACCGCGCTGGCACGGACCGTTTTCGCGGCCGCGCATATGCTGCTCTCGGCGCTGTTTCCGGCGGCCGCGCACATGCCGCTCTCGACGCTTTTTCCACCGGCCGCATGTATACCGCTCCCGACGCTGTTTCCGCCGGACACACGCATACCGCTCCCAACGCTATTCCCGGCGGCCGCACAGTATTCCGCCGCCGTTTCCGCATAACGGGCCAGCCAGCCATCCATCTCCCGGACCGTTTCCGGCGACGCGCCTTTCTGCGGCCCGTACACAGCGCTGCAGCCATTCTCGCCGCAGAGCGGATTGGTCACGTCGCAGGCGATCCTAAACGTACATTCCCTAAGTTCCGGGACCACATTTTCGCCGGTGATCCGCACGACATCTTTCAGCCCGCGCCCATAGCAGGACACCGGATTCCCGTCTTTATCCAGGACCCCATATCCCAGTGCCATCAGCATCCCGATGCCGCCGTCGTTGGTGGCGCTTCCGCCGATGCCCACGAGGAAGCGGCGGCAGCCCTTTCGGATCGCGTCGCAGATCACCTCGCCGACGCCATAGGTCGTGGTATTCAGCGGATCTCGCAGCGCTTCCGGCACCAGAGTGAGCCCCGCCGCGCCGGCCATCTCGATGATAGCGGTTTTGCCGTCCCCGTCCGTCACGATCCCGTACCGGCAGTCCACCGCCTCCCCCAGCGGTCCTGTCACGCTCACGCACTGCAGCTCGCCGCCCATGCCGCAGGTCAGCGCCTCCACCGTGCCCTCGCCGCCGTCCGCTACCGGGCGCACGCAGACCTCCGCATCCGGATAAACACGCTTCACGCCCTCGGCGACGGCCTGTCCCGCCTCGAGCGACGACAGGCTCCCTTTCAGCGAATCGACCGCCACTGTCACTTTCATGCCCCATACCTCCTGCCTCTGTTTTGGAAATTTCTGTAATTAAATACATTGTACGAAAATAACAGCAAAAATGCTATTGGCCGAATGTCCAAATACACGCTCCCCTTTTTCCACATTCCGTCTATCAGCCAAAATAGGAACCCAATATTTCGCGGCGCGCTCCCCCAGATCTGTCCTGCGCGGCACCCGCGAAACAATTTGCATTTTCCCGGCATTTATAGTAAAATATGTTTCCAGAGCTTCTAAACAACAAGGGGGAAAAATATGGTAATTTTTAACCATCAAAATACCTGCCGTTTCCGGCAGTTTCGCCGGCTTTCCGCGGCGGCTCTGATCCTGCTGCTGTCCGCGGGCCTCGCGGGCTGTTCCGGTTCAAACGGCAATTCCACACAAACGGCAGAAACATCTTCCGCTGAAACCACCCAGCCGGAAGAGCCTACCGCCGCCGCCAAGGGCGCAGAAACGACCGCCTCAGAAAGCGCGTCAAACGAAACCCTTTCCGAGACATCCTCCGGGGACAGCGCCGGAACCGATCAAACGGAACCCACGGCCCCGTCTTCCCAGACCGCCGCTCCCGCAGCGGAGATCCGCAGAGTGCTGGAGCCTCAGTACGACGAGGCCGGTCCCTATTCCGAGGGCTTCGCCGTAGTAGGCCGGGAGCAGGACGGCGCGATGAAGTACAATTACATCGACCTGGAGGGGCACTATCTGCTGGACGAATGGGTCGACATGGCGTTTCCGTTCCGCGACGGCCGCGCCTGCGCCGGTTTCGAGACGCCGGCGGATGAAAATATCACTGTCTACGAGACCTATTACCGATTCGGCTATGTCGACGACGCCGGAACATGGGCGATCCCTGCGCAATACTTGGGGACCCGCTATACGCATCCCCTGTATTTTTACGACGGTTACGCCGAGATCGACTATTATCTTCCGGAAGACAGCACGTACGCTCCCTATTATGAGCTCCATTACAATGTGATCGACAAACAGGGGAACCGCCTTTATGATTTTGACGCCGTTCCGTCCGGCGATTTCGGATACGACGGCGGCATGGACGATTACCGCCTGCTTCCGCTGGAATGGACCGTCCCCGCCATCGGAAATTATTATTCTTACAGCGCCTGGATGCAGAATCACTATAACGGGGAGCCGCAGACCATACAGGTCGTTCACGACGACGATTCCTCCTACCAGATCGGGCCGGACAATGCCATCGTCGCCCGTATCCCGGGGCAGGCCTATGAAATGAACGATTCCTACTATTCCGTTTCGGTTTACGACGAGGAAACCTACGACACTTCCTACTCCGTGTACGACAGGGATTTCCATTTTGTTCAAAACGGCCAGTTTTATGCCAACCTCGACGGAACCTATTTCACGGAATACGTGACTTCGCAGGATGAAAACGGCTGGACGGTTTACAGCTACCGCCTCTGCGGTCAGGACCTGCGGCCGCTTACCGGCTTTTCCCAAAGTATCATCCAGCTGGGCACAGGCGGGTACCTGTTCCAGACCAGCGATACTTCTTGGGACATCCTGGACGCGAACCTGCAGACCGCAGGACAGATCGAGGGAGCATTCGACTGGGTGTCAGAGCTGTCCGATCCCTGGCACGGTTACAAACGGCAGTGGATTGTCGGACATACGAGCACGAGCGAGGGGACCGTTCTTGCGCTGTTTGATAACTCCGGGACGCCTGTCTGCCGGACCCCGGCCGGAAACTATGAATTTTGGTTCCTTTCCGACGAGCTTCTTATTTTAAATGACGGAAATTCCCGCGCCGTCCTGATCGACGCGGCGGGAAACGAAGTCATGGAACTGCCGTATCCTTACGCCTATCCGCAGGAACCATCAGAAGACGGGAGCATTCTCCATCTGTATACCTACGCCAGCAACGATCCCCAGCGCTTCTATGAACTGTACCGGGAAAACGGTCAGTGGACGCTGGCCGAAGAGGACAACCCCAACAACTCTTCGGAGCCTGTCGTATTGGGGGAAAATGACGCCAGCCGCATCTTGGGCCTGTCTTTATGGTATGACATCAGCGAGGAACGCAACGCTTCCGTCACGCTCACGGACGCCGCGGACCATGTGCTGGAGGAGTCCGTCGCGGCCGTTTCCCTGGTAACGGACGGCCTCTACCTGACCGCCTCCCGGATCGATTATGACGAGGAAACGTATTCTTATATTGCTTCGGGTATGTGCCTGAAAGCTGCGGACCATACGCTTCCGGAAACCGTTTACGACCGGCTGGGGCCGTTGTCAGAAAACCGGATTCCATTCCTGGAAAACGGGAAATGGGGTTATCTGGAACTGGAACGGAAATAATAGCTTCAAATGTTTTTATCAAACTTTTCCAAATGAAAGGAGATTTACCATATGAAATCCATCCAACTGCGCGAGGACTTTTACTGGACCGGCATCATCGACGACCGGCTCCGGGTCTTCGACATCATTATGTACACGGAATTCGGCACCACCTACAATTCCTACGTCCTGAAAACCGAGGGCAAGACCGTGCTGTTCGAGACGGCAAAAGCCAAATTCTTTGACGAGTACCTGTCCAAGCTCCAGGAAGTCATCGACGTCACCAAGATCGATTACCTGGTGGTCAGCCACACGGAGCCGGACCACGCGGGCAGCGTGGAGAAGCTGCTGGATTACAGCCCCCAGATGAAGATCCTGGCTACCGCCACCGCCATCGGCTTCCTGAAAGAGATCGTCAACCGTGATTTTGTGAGCCTGGCCGTCAAGGACAATCAGAAGATGACCATTGGAAACCGCACGCTGCGGTTCATGGTCGTCCCCAACCTCCACTGGCCGGACACCATGTATACGTTTATCGAAGAGGAGCAGATACTGGTGACCTGCGACTCGTTCGGCTC
>CANQYH010000029.1 GCA_947628025.1 uncultured Lachnospiraceae bacterium
TGCCTCCTTAGATGCGGTCGCTCGTTTGGAATCTTCAGGGTCTTGCATACTGTTCTGTCTTTGATTGTCAAGGTGCTTTCCCCTTTCGGGGCGCGAAGTATATATTACCAGACCCGGAAGAAAATGTCAATCACTTTTTAAAAAAATTTTTTCACAAAAATTTCACCGTTTATATCTGGAAAAAAACGCCGTTTTATAGTAAACTAATATGCTATGTAACCTTACTGCAGCAGGATACGCCACGTTATTCTTATCATAATACATCCAAAGCGGCCTGACATACATGATATAACCATCACAATTGGCGACGGAGGTTCACCATGAAAGAGATCGACCAAAAAACATCATTCACATCTCAAAGGGATTCCAAGAAAGCCCTGCGGCTCCGTCGATGCCAAGTACTGGCCGGTGTCTTCGTGCTGCTTTTATTTCCAGTTCTTTCCTTTATATTATTTGAATACGTTACCGGAAGCCTCTCTTTCATCAAATCTGAGCGGATCCTATGGAATATCCTGTGGATCGCAATGATCTATCTGTCCGTCCTGATCGTCACAGGTTCCACCAGAATCACGGTGCCGGTAGTTTCCATTCTTATTTTCATCCTTTCCCTGGCGGAAGCCTTTGTTATGGAATTTCGCAACCAGCCTATTGTAGTGTGGGACATACTGGCTTTTAGGACCGCTATGACCGTTGCCGGCAATTACCATTTTGCCATTTCCCGTCCGATGAAAATCGCCGCGCTGCTGCTTTGCGGCGCCAATCTTCTCATGTGGTTCCTGCCGGTCCGCTTCCGCGGCTGGAAGAAAAGACTGGCTTTCGGAGTGAGCGGAGCCGCCGTCCTGATCGGCGTTATTTCCTATTTCTACTACTCTCTCATAGCAAGGGACGGCTGGCGCATCATAAATATGTGGAACCTGAGCGAAACTTATCGGGAGAATGGTTATTTTTTTACTTCCGCTTTAAGTATGCAGTATCTCATAGTCCAGTCTCCATCCGGATATTCCATACAGCATATACAAGAAATATATCGAGACATAGATGCCGCCGGCTCCGACGACGCAATTTCTCAGGAAGATCCTCAGAATATCCAGCCAACTAACATAATCTGCATTATGAACGAAAGTCTGTCCGATTTAAAAATAGCCGGTGATTTTACAACCAATGAAGAGTACTTTCCTTTTATAGATAGTCTGGAGAAAAATACGGTCAAAGGCAACCTCTTTGTTCCCGTATTCGGCGGAACTACCGCGAATACAGAATTTGAATTTTTAACCAGCGATACCATACATATTACGCCTCCGGGCGCGGTTCCTTTTCAAATATATGTTAAACCAAATACCAACTCCCTGGTAAGCACATTAAAAAAACAGGGATACACGGCCATAGGCATCCATCCATATCCGCGCACTAATTGGAACCGTGATAAATGTTACAACAATCTTGGATTCGACGCGTTTTTCGACTCTGATTATTTTTCAGGCAGCGAGAGCCTGCGCCATTTTGTCACAGACAAGGCAGATTTCGATTTCGTGATCCAAACAGTGGAAAACAAGCCCTCCCCGGATCAGAAATTGTTTATTTTTAATGTAACAATACAAAATCACGGGGGATACGCCTCTTTTGAGGACTGCGAGAAAACGATCTATCTTACCGGAGACCTGGAGGATAAATACCCGCAGACGGATCTTTATCTGTCCCTGATGAAACGTTCCGACGAGGCTTTCGAATATCTGATCGATTATTTCAGCCAGTGCGAACAGCCCACCATGATCGTGATGTTCGGCGACCATCAGCCAAGCGTTGAAGACGCATTTTATGACGACATTCTGGGGAAACCCAGTTCGGAAGCCGCGTTGGAAGAACGGGTGGTATGGTACCAGACGCCTTTTATCATTTGGACCAACTACGAACAGCCCTCCTGCCACGTTGACCGCCTGGGGACCATTTACCTGGCTCCCCTGATGCTGAAGCTGGCAAACCTGCAAATGACTCCTTATAACCAATACCTCCTGGAAATGGCGCAGGAAGTGCCCGCGGTCCAAGCCTCCTATGGCTGTATCGACAAGAACGGCGTATTTTATTCGTGGGACGATATCACGTCGGACTCTTCTCCTTACAGCACGCTCATGAACGATTATCTCTATATGACCTATAACCATATAATGGACAGGCAGACTTACACGCCGCTGTTCACGCTGAACGGTTCGGAATGATCCGCCCAAGCACCGGATCTCGTCCGGTTTTCAAAGATTCACGACGCCAAATACGCGGGATCCGGTCTCACCCGGCATCCCGCGTATCTAATGTAAACCAGAATTCCACGCCGTCTTCTACATTTCTCACTCCGCACTCCTGATGATGGGAATCCATGATCGCTTTCACGATGGACAGGCCGATGCCGCTGCCTCCATAGGCCCGCGTTCTGGCCTTATCCACCTTATAGAATTTCGTCCAGATATTGGAAAGCTCCGTCTCCGGGATCGGCTCCCCGGTATTTCTGACGCTTACTTTCACTCGGCTCTCCTGCTGCTCGACGGTGATCCGGATGATCTTCTCGCCTTCCAGATGGTTCAGCGCGTTGCTGAGATAATTGGTGACGACCTCCTCGATCTTAAACTCGTCCGCCCAGACATAGACCGGAGGCGATATTTCCAGCTGGATCCTGGCGTTCTTCTGCTGAATCAGGATCGCGGAGGCGGAAAGTACTCCCCGTATCACCTCGGCCAGATCGAACCGCTGCATGGAGACCGGATCCCGGCCGAATTCCAGCGCGGTCAGCGTCAGCAGCTGGCGGACCAGCTTATTCATCTTTCCAGCCTCGTCCACGATAACTTCGCAGTAATAGTCCCGGCTCTCCGGATCCTCGGCCATCCCTTCCGCCAGTCCTTCGGCGTATCCCTGGATCAGGGCGATCGGCGTCTTCAGCTCGTGGGACACATTGGCGATGAAATCTTTCCTCATCTCGTCGATCTGGATCTTTTCCTCAATATCCTTTTGCAGCTCAAGATTCGCTTCTTTCAGCTCTCCGATCGTCTGCTGCAGCTTATCCGACAGCGTGTTCATGCTGCGTCCCAGAACGCCAATCTCATCCTGCTCCCTGCCGTCGTATTTCGCGGTAAAATCCAGCCGGGTCATGCGTTCCGAAAGTCCGGCCAGCTTTAGGATCGGCCTGACCACCCGGCTCGTCGCCGCGTACATCACCACGCAGCTCAGCGCCATGGCCGCAATGCCCACGTAGATCAGGAAGCGGTTGGACAGATCCACGCTCTCGCGGACGCTCTCCAGCGGGATCGACAGGATGAACAGGGTCCGGTTATCCGAAAAAAAGCCCCAGCACTCCAGATAGTAGGAACTGAACCGATTGTAATAGCTCTTCTGGATCGTATAGTTCTCTTCCTGCAGGATCGTCTCATTCCAGTTCCCGCGCCCCATGATATACTGCTGGATCCGCTCCATCATAAAACCGGCGTCACGGCCTGAGGACACGATGGAGTACCCGGTCACGCTGTCCACGATGATCGTCAGGATATTGTTCTGGTCGCTTAACTGCCGCAGCAGCTCTACGCCCTCCGTCTGTTCGCCGCTGTCAAAGGAGCCCGCCGCCGGAAAGTCGTCCCGGATATTGCCGCCCTCCGCTTCCCGCTTCATCACAAGCGCGTCGATCCTGTCGTACGCCTGGTTCAGGGCCTCTACTTTTTCATTGATATAATATCTCTCCAGAAAAAGATTGTTCGCGCCCCATATTCCCAGCAGGATCAAGGCAGTCAGGCCCACAAAGATCAGAGTGACGCGAACCCGTATGGAACGCTTCATCCGCCCACCTCGAATTTATAGCCCATGCCCCAGATAGTCTTGATGTAATCGCCTTTCTCCCCCATTTTGCTGCGCAGCTTCTTTACGTGGGTGTCAATGGTCCTGGCATCGCCGAAATAATCGTAATTCCAGACATTGTTCAGAATCTTCTCACGGGAAAGGGCCAGGCCCTGATTTTCCAGAAAATACGCGAGGAGTTCAAATTCTTTAAAACTGAGGTCCACCGGTTTCCCGTCGATCTTTACCAGATGGGCGGCCTTATCCAGTTCGATGCCGCCTACGGACAACGTATCCTCCGCTCCCGCGTTGCTGCGGCGCAGGATCGCTTCCACGCGGGCCACCAGGATCTTCGGGCTGAACGGTTTGGAGATATACTCGTCCACTCCCAGATCGAACCCCTGCAGCTCGTCCCGCTCCTCGCCCCTAGCCGTGAGCATGATGATCGGGATCCTGGAATGTTTGCGAATCGTTTTCAAGACCTCCCAGCCGTCCATTTTGGGCATCATCACGTCCAGCAGGATCAGAGCGATGTCTTTCTGCTCAAAAAAAAGTTCCAGGGCCTCCTCGCCGTCTCCGGCCTCAATGACCCGAAATCCTTTTACGGTCAGGAAATCCTTTACCAGCTTCCGCATCCTGGCCTCATCGTCCACTACCAATATCTTCAGTTGGTCCATAACGCAATCCTCCATACAAGGCAGCTCACCCCGCCGGCGACAAATTTTCTTCTGACATACAACAGGAATGAGACTCTGTATATATTCTAGCAAATCGCGCCGCTTTTTTCCATAGCTTCACAGACTTTTCACAAAGACAGGACCAGAACCGAAAAAAGAGCCGTTCTGTCCTCAAATAGACAAACGGCTCTATCATATCAGTTTCTCTTTGGTCCGGCCGCGGCTTATTCTTCTTTCTGCGGCACGAGCGCGATCCCCAGTTCCTCCAGCTGCTTTCCATCCACCGGGGACGGGGCCTCGGTCATCAGGCAGGAAGCGTCCTTGACTTTCGGGAACGCGATCACGTCGCGGATGCTGTCGGTCCCCAGCATCACCATCGCCAGACGGTCAAAGCCGTAGGCCAGCCCCGCGTGAGGCGGCACTCCGTATTTAAACGCCTCCAGAAGGAAGCCAAACTGCTCCTGCGCCCGTTCCGGCGTAAAGCCCAGCACTTCAAACATCTTGGACTGGATATCGCTCTGGTGGATACGGACGGAACCTCCGCCGATCTCATTGCCGTTCAGCACGATGTCATAAGCCTTGGCACGGACCGCGCCGGGATCGCTGTCGATCAGCGGCCAATCCTCGTCCATCGGCATCGTGAACGGATGGTGCATCGCCACGAACCGCCCCTCTTCCTCGGAATACTCAAGCAACGGGAACTCCGTGACCCAGAGGAATTTAAAGTCGTCCTTTTTCAGCAGATCTTGCTGCTTCGCCAGTTCCAGACGCAGCGCGCCAAGTACATTCCAGACGATCGTATTTTTATCCGCGGCAAACAGAAGCAGATCGCCGGGCTTTCCATCCATGGCGGCGATCAGCGCGGCCATCTCGTCCTCTTTCATAAACTTGGCGAACGAGGACTTCACCGTCCCGTCCTCCTGGATCGCGGCGTAAGCCAAGCCTTTCGCGCCGTAGCCTTTGGCGAAATCCACCAGCGCGTCGATCTTTTTCCGGGGCATGGCCGCCTGTCCCTCGGCGTTGATGCCGCGGACGGAGCCACCTGCCGCCAGGGCGTTTTTAAACACCGCAAACTCGCAATCCTTTACCACCTGGGACACGTCGTGAAGCTCCATCCCGAAGCGGATATCCGGCTTATCAGAACCGAACCGGTCCATCGCCTCCCGCCAGGTCATCCGCGGAATCGGAAGCGGCACCTCCACGCCCAAAAGCTCCCCGAAGAGCCGGTGCAGAAGCCGCTCATTGACATCCAGGACTTCTTCCACATCGACAAAGGACAGCTCCATATCGATCTGCGTAAACTCCGGTTGACGGTCTGCGCGCAGATCCTCGTCACGATAGCAGCGGGCGATCTGGAAATACCGGTCGTAGCCGGAACACATCAGAAGCTGCTTGAAAAGCTGCGGCGACTGGGGCAGAGCATAGAATGAACCCGGATGCACGCGGCTGGGAACCAGATAATCCCTCGCCCCCTCGGGCGTGCTCTTGATCAGCGTTGGGGTCTCGATCTCCAAAAATCCCTCTTCCGACAAAAACTGCCGCGTCAATATCGCGATCCGGCTGCGGAACATCAGATTGCGCTGAAGATCCGGCCGGCGCAGATCCAGGAACCGGTATTTTAACCGCAGTTCCTCTTTCGTCCTGGAATTTTCCTCGATATGAAACGGCGGCGTCTCAGACTCCGACAGGATCCGCAGGCTCTCGGCCCGTACCTCGATGGCCCCGGTCGCCAGATTCTCGTTGACCGCGCCGGAACGGGCCTCCACACGTCCGCACACGGCGATCACAAATTCACTCCGGAGCTTCTCCGCCTTGGCAAAGCTCTCGCTGCCGCAGTCGCTCTCCTCAAAAATGATCTGCAGGATCCCGGTCCTGTCCCGCAGATCCACGAAAATGATACCGCCTTTGTTTCTGCTTTTCTGCACCCATCCCATCACAGTAACGGCCTGTCCTACATTGGCCAGGCTCAGCTCCGCGCACCGATGGGAGCGCTTTAATCCTAACATTGATTCCGCCATGATCGTCTCCTTTTCCCGGCACCATAAGCCGGGCTCTATATTCATCCATAAATCCGGATTCTTTTATCTTTGCTCCAAAGCGTCCGGGCGCTCCGGCGGCTGACCGTTCACGGCTGGCAGGATCCGCCGCTTATCATGCGCCCCGGCCAAACCACAGATCTCGCAGATAAAACGTTTCGCACCTTCCACGCCTGCAGGACGGCAGACCGGGACGTCCGTATCCCGCGATCTCAAACCGCCGCGTCGTTTCAGGCGCCGCGTTACTTCAGCGCTTCCCGGTAAAACTCCGCAAACTCTGTATAGCCCTCTTTGGTCAGCTGTTCTTTCTGGAATTTTTTATTCTTATTCATCTGGGACACCAGCACCTGCACGCCGGATCTCCGCTCAGCCATCGCCTGCTTCATGATCTGGGCAAACCGCGCGCCGTCCATGCCTTTTTCCACCAGATATGCCTTTTTCACGGAAGAATCCGGGATCCGGCCGCCCTGCTCCATTAGGATCGTGACAATGCGCTCAAAACCGATGGAAAAACCGCAGGCCGGAGTGTCCGTGCCGGTAAATTTGCCGATCATCTTGTCATAACGGCCGCCGCCTGCCACGGACACGCCTAGTCCCTCCATGGACACTTCAAAGATCGTACCCGTATAATAAGACATGCCGCGCACCAGGGTCGGGTCGAACCGCAGGCTGAACTCAGTCTCGCTGACCTCCGCGACCGTATCCATGATATCCGCCAGACCGTCGGTCACGGTCAGCGGCATCACCTCCTTAAGCGTCTCGCCCACTCTGCGCACACCGGCAGCGTCATTCGTCACACTGGCCAGCAGCGCCATATATTTATCCACCGCGGCGGTATCATAACCATTTTCCTTTAATTCTGCCGCCACGCCGTCAGAACCGATCTTGTCCATCTTGTCCAGGATAATGAAGACTGTTTCCAGCGAGTCCTCCGGGAACCCGCAGTACAGCGCCATCCCCCGCAGGATATTCCGGTCATTGATCCGCACCTCGAACCGGTTGTCCGGGCAGATCTTTCCCAGCGCCGTCGTGGTCGCCAAAATCAGCTCGATCTCCGCCATGGAGGACGCGTCGCCCAGGATGTCGATATCGCACTGGGTAAACTGCCGGAACCGCCCGCGCTGCGGCCTGTCCGCTCTCCAGACGCTGCCCATCTGCAGCGCTTTAAACGGCGCCGGCAGCTGAGCCGCATTGCTGGAATAATAGCGAGCCAACGGCACGGTCAGGTCATAGCGGAGTCCGGTATCCACCAGATCGTTCTCCTCTGCGGCCGCCGCCAGATCCAGTTTTTCGCCCCGCTTTAAGATCTTGAAGATCAGCTTCTCATTGTCGCCGCCCTGCTTGCTGGTCAGATTCTCGATATGCTCCACGCAGGGAGTTTCTATTTGTGTAAAACCAAAGCCCCGGTACGTTTCCTTGATTTGGTTCATCACAAATTCCCGCACCTGCATCTCCGCAGGCAGGATATCTCTCATGCCGGTGACCGGCTTCTTTTTTAATGCCATTCTCTGTTCTCCGTTTCTGCCTCTTTTTTATCCTAACGATTATACTATCCCCGCCGGTAAATGGCAACAATTTTTTCGGGGATTCCGTTTTTTCGGCATGAAATTTCTGCGCAGGCTCAATCAGCTCATGCCCGCTGACGCAGGAAACCCGGCGGACGCTATATTGAGCAGCTGCGTTCCACTTCAGAATATCCTGATCGCCATAAGACTCATCCATATGTACAATGGCCTGTCCGTCAAGCAAAGGGTATCACTGAGGATTCACATAATCATAACCCGCATTGCTCTCCGCGTTCATCTCCGCCGCATCCAGAAGCTGCGCCGCCTCAAACAGCGCCAGCATCGCCCTGTCCCAGGTAATCCCGATGTCCGGAGCCTGCGCCGTCTTGCTGCACCAGGCGGCATATTGGCCTGCAAAGGTCGGCATATTGACCGTCAAAGCGATAGACAACGCCCACGCCGCGGCTGCCGCACGTCCTTTCATGCTGAAAACATTCCGGATATTTCTGTTAATTTTATATCGCTCTTTTTACACTCTGACGCAACAGAGGATCCGGCTCCGGGAAAATAGTCCCTTGCTGAATCCTCTGCTCCATGTGTAAGTCTGACTCCATTGTGCCATGGTGCATATCTATCCCATTCCGCCATCACATGAATTCCACTTCCACGATTATATCCGGAATATCCGGGTTAAGCTGCTTTACCAGGTTTTGAATCGTGCTGACCGCGACCTTTTTGGCGTTTTCAAAGATATACTGATTCGACATCAAAGCCCTTCGAATCCGAAGCATCGCTTCTTGGCGCTGTTTCAAAGCCAACTCAACACCCTCACTGTAACTCCCGTTTGCAAAGTCATCTGCAAACAATTTTTTCTCTGTCTTTGTTATTGCAATATTCTCCAACTCCGGCTCCGGAACCCTGACCAGAACGTAACGCCGGCTATCGTCAAGAGAAAACTCCGCGGCCTGCAGATTGATTGTAAAAACACCCTCTCCTGTAACCTCCAGCCATGCCGTGACATTGCCGGAGTTATCATTCCCGCTCTCAGTTATAAACTCAACGTCACTGGCACGTAAAACCTCAAGCTTCTGTGTCTCCTGAAGATTCCCAATGGAAATAAATACTGTATTGCTCACATGGTATTTCTGCTCCGCTTTGTCGAACGCACTCTGATAGAAGTTTTGATACGCAGCATCTTTCTCTGTTCCAAAAGCGGAATTGTAGCTGCTGAACATTGATTTCGCACCTTTAGATATACCGCTTTTTAAAAAGGACACGCCAGCGAGGATAGCAACGCCCAAAATTACTATAAGTAAAATCGTTAAAACGATACTAAAGTTCTGGCTCTTCTCCTTTGCCGCACCTTTTTGGAGGTTGTTTCCTGAAACACCGTGCAAACGTTTAGCAGACTTCCTGATCATTCGTTCTCCCCTCCTCTGTACTCCACAATAACTTGTGGCTTAGAGAGCGATACTGCATTCACCAACTGAGTAAGCTGATCTATTCCCGCCGTTCTGGCCGATTTCATCAGACCTTCGTTGTTCTGCAGGCTCTGTGTCGCCTCTTCTTTTATCTTGTCGGCAGAATTATTTAACGCGTCAAATCCCTCCTCAGCGCTGCCGGTTTGAACTACAAATGACCTTCTCTGGTATTCCGCCCTTTTCTCCGGCTCACTGACCGGAAAAAACTCCACGACTGGCTGATCAAGCAAAATATAAAGACCGTCATTCTTAAGCTGGATGTCCGCATTATCCAAATCAATCGTAAAGACCGCATTATACTTAAGCGTCAGCAACGCAGCATAATCGTCCCCAATTTTCATTACGTCGCTGTATGTTCCGCTGGCAACCAACACCTCCAGCCTGGAGACCTCTTGTATCTTCGTCGCCAGCTCGGCAGTGGTGTCCTCAGCGCTGAGCCCTTTCTGCTTTCCGGCCTCGTATCCCTCACGCTGTCCGATGGTAAGGCCCTCCATCGAGCCAATAGCCAATCCGGCGGCGGTTCCTGCTCCGCTTCCCATCGCACCGCCGATATCCCTGGAAGCATTATTGAAAGTTATTGCAAATATTAAAAATCCTACGGCGGGAATACAGAGAAAGGCGAGCAAAATCGTAACAATGCTGCTGAAAATTCCGCTTTTGATACCCCTCGCCATTAGTTCTGCAAAGACGATACCATTCTTCTTTCCGTCCGGCACACTCAATTTCGTATTTGGACTGTCCATTTCTCACCCCTCCTTCACCACGTTGATCCCGAACGTATTCCGATCTATCGTTTTCCCGTCATACGTTTCATCCAGTGTTATAGTAGCAGATTTTTCCGCATCGTTTTTCAATATACCGGTGTTCAGAATGCCTTTAACTCCCTCAATGACGTAGGAGGAATCCGTTATCTTATATGTAAGTTTCAGCTTCTGGCCAGCCTTTATACGAACGTATCCCTCGGCTTTCTCTCCATCAAGCTCATAGGAACAGCTGCCATAATCGTCACCGGCAGCCAAGGTGACGTAATAGTACTTCTCTGCCGGGTGCTTTTCCAGAATTTCGTTGATCTCCTCAAGGTAATCCCTAAAATCCATAGATTTTTCAAAAATATCGCTTTTTACATTTTTCCCGGAAATATAATAACCGCTGTCAGGCGTGAGTTTAACGGTAACGGACTGGCCTCCCTGCAGAATATCCCCGGATTTCAGCACCTGGTTTTTCCCGTCGTTCACATAGGTAACCGAAAGGTTGGAATTTGCAGGCAAGTCAGGCTGCGTAAAACTCATGACATCCACAAGACTAACGGTGATCTTGACAGATTTATACCAAACTGTCGAAGATCCCATCTCACTGGCTGCGTATATCTCGACAGGATCAATCGGCTTTGCAAGATCTGAAATGAGCCGGAAGAAATCCCTGCTGACTTTCTCTGTCCCGTTCCCGCTCTTGTCCTCTCCGGTCATTTCCACCTGTATTTTGACAGCGGTCCCCGCCTGGACAGCATGATTTCCTACGGTAATAAAAATACTCTCCTCCGTACCGATGCTGCGGTCCTTGACAACGGACAATCCCGATCTAAGGAGCTTATCCACATAATGCAGCCCCTCCTCATGGACGCCGGATGCGGTAACGCCGACCTGTGTGTCTACCCCCAGACTATCTGAAAGCACAACCTCCAGCTTAGGCTTGTGAGCGTCGTCCTCCACAAAGATCTGAGATCCACTGTCTATGGTTCTGTCCTGGATTTTCGGTACCTGCACCATCTGTTCAGTCACAGTGTAAATCTCTCCGTCTGTATATTTTGTGATCCAGCCTTCCCACGGATGAAATGACATGGTTATTGTCTCGCCGCTCCTGCCAGAATATGCGGGCGTGTCAATCGTCTCGCCGTTTACCAGGTACTCGATTCTGCCTCCGCACGCCGGCTGCGGCAACTGAACGGTGACAACGCTCTTTGGGATAAAGGTTATCTGCTCAAGCTGGGAGCGAGTCTCTTCAGGAGTAGTCACGGTAATATAATGGGTCCCCTCACCCAGCCAGTAGCCGTCATCGGATGTCCGAGCCTCATAATATATCTTACTTCCGATTGCCAAATACTGTACCGTTTCGGCCTCTTCACCGAAGCAGATAAACGTCAGCGTCCCGTGACCGTAGGTATACTCAGTCGGATCAAATGCAAATTCTCCGCCCTTTTGCGGGACGATCATAATGTACTTATAATTATATTCTCCATTAACGAGCGGCTCAGTGCTTTGCAGTATCATTTCCCGGCAGGTGTCTAACTCCTCCCAAAGGGAGTCCGTAAGAATTGTAACCACGTCGCCATACTTAAGGTGCCCGAAAGTCCATGACTGCCCCGCTTTTATATTTTCCGCTTGACCACCGTTCACCGACACGCTTCGATCCTTGCTAGTCATGACAGTCGCAGTCCGATACTTTTGCAGCTCTACAGAAAAATCCGACGTTTCGGCGTTGGATTTCTGCTGCTCGAAAATTATGATTCCGTCCTCGTTGCTGCTGTAGAAGCACTGCGGCTCCGAGGAGACATAGAAATACTCCTTGGGGTCAAAGGAAAAACTGACTATGTAGGGAAGTATAGGATTTACCTCTATGGTGTTGGAGGTAACTCTATCATCATTCACCATCCAGGTGCCTGTTACGTTCACCTCGTCGCCGCTCTCATCGACATAATAAGCCCTAACAAAAATCTCCTTTGACTGATAGTCGCCGATTGGCTCAACAGAAAATTCCCTGCCGATATTCTCGCCTGCAACAGCAAGAACAAGCCCGGTCTCATCCGGGATAACAGTATCCACAAGTTCCCTGCTTCCGTCATCAGAGTAGTCATAGATTCTGAATCCGGTAAAAGAATAAGAAGAACTGGGACAGTTCTTCGAAAGAGTGACAGAGGCATATATCCGGCTCCCTTCCGGTAAATAACACGCCGCAGCAGTAAGCTCAGAGGTATGCCCGCTGTCAGAATAGTAATGCTCCTCCAAAAAATTGTTATCAGCAAAGGTGACATGGACCGTATTCTCTGGCGGAACTTCCTCCGGCATTTCTTCCGCCAAAAATTTCTCGGAATAATATCCGTTCTCGTCCAGCAGACCCTGCTCAGAATACGACTGATACTGGAGATAGTTTGAATCCTCCTGCACGCCTGACCGTTGCGCCATCTTTTCCTCAAGCGCTTCATTGACGCCAGAACATCCCGATAGAAACATAAGCATTAGTGCCGAAAGAAATATGCCGTATCTTTTCATCTGTCTTGTATCCTTTGCTCGATTTTGGTTAAACTTTAAGAAAACATCACATTGATCCTCTGCTCTCTCTCCGCTAATCATTGCCTCCGTTGAAGTCCATGATAAGCTTTGCGCGATCAATCAAAGTTGCATCCTGCATAATTTCTATTTCTAACTCCATCTGAGTTATCTCGGAAATCTCTGTAATATCGTTTTTTTCAAGGTCAGAGTCCCATAAACGAATTTCCAGTATGGCGGAAGCCCCGCTTTTTACCTGTACAAGATTCATAAAGCAATCCATCATATAACCGTTTATCGAAAAAGAATCATATACATCTGTGATATCAACAGGACCGTCCGTATTATTCTCGGCAAGGAGCAAAACATACATATCGTCGCTATATTCCGAGCTGTCTTCAACAACGTCTTTCATAATAATTCGAATGCCATTCGCGTTGTATATCTCCTGACCATCTTTACTAAAATACGATTCAACATCCGGATTTTCTACGGTAATAGATGCCGGGGAACCTAAATCGTCTCCATCCGTATCCTTAAATTTCATCGTCAACGCAACGGTTCCCGTATCCTGCACACCATACACATCGCGGAAATCATTGTCCAATAAGTCAGATAAAGCAAGATCTACGATCGCTGTTTTTCCGGGATTAATCGTATCAGACGACCAAATGGAACCATACACGCCCAGTCCATTGAGATAAATGTCGCTCGTTGTCACTTCGACGGACTGCTCCGTGGTGTTCTTCACCTCCAGAAGCAGCATATCCTCCCCATCGTCATTTTTCATGATCGTGCTGGAAACGACCGCAAACCCGTCCTGATCATACAAAACCTTGTCTGAAAAATACGGAACGGCATAACCGAAATAATTTTGCGCAGCCTCACTGGTAATTGCCTCTTCATAACAGGGTTTTTGATCATCATGCTGGCTGGCGGCGCTGGTGGTTATCTGGCGCGGCCCGCTATAAATATGGTTATAATCATCGTCTGAAATATCAAATCCGATCTCAAGATCAGCAATCTCAAAAATGCCATACAGCCTCAATGTATCATAACCGATCGAGATCGAATCATTTGCTTTTTTACCGGCGGCAACGCTGCAATTCAGATACCCGTCCTCGATCATATACCCATTGACGGAATTGCAGCTGCTGCTAAGAGTATTACTGTAGAACCGAAGATCCTTGTCTGAATTATTTTCAAATCTCAGATTCAGTTCCACCGAATAATTGCCGTAAGTAAGACCGGTAGCTGTGATCCGCACATCGTTCTCATCCACGAGAACCGTTTCCGTAATGGTCGCCTCTTTCTGAAATTCAGGAAAAACTGCTTCTACTTCCGGCTGACCCGATGTAGTCGTTTTCTCTTGCTCAGAAGCCACCGCCGTTGTCTGCGGCTGAACGGCAGCGGCGGTCGTCTCAATCTCCTGAGACGGCGCGTCTTCGGATTCTTGTTCGGAAACCGTTGTTTGCGGCTGGACAGTCTCGGCGATCGTCTCCGTCTTTTGAGACGGCGCGTCATCTTCGGATGTGTCTGACGCGCCGCAAGCGGTAATACTTAAAACCAAAACCATTGCCAGCGCTGTAGATATATTCTTTTTCACGTTTGCTTCCTTTGTTTTTCTCACACTGCAGGATCTCATGTGCCCTTTTCTCCCGCCTACAAGTGTTTTTTTCTCGTTCATCCATGTCCTCCTTATTCTTTTAAAAGTATACATCATTATTAACTTATAAGTCAATATCAACTTATAAGTTCCTTATCTTTCCTCCCAATTCCGCATATAATAAATAGGGGTGATATGTATGATGATTGATTACAAGCTGATCGGTCAGCGCCTGGCTAAATGCAGGAAAGAAAAACGCGTCACACAGGAGCAGATGGCGGAATACCTGGACGTCTCCACCGCGTTTATCAGCAAAATCGAATGCGGAAGAACGCAGATCAATCTGGAACGGCTGGTTGAGATCTGCCATTTTCTGCAAATCGAACCGGCCTATATCCTGCAAGGCGCGGACTCAGCCTCCCCTGCCTATATGGGCGGCGAACTGTCACAGCTTCTCAGCCAGTGTCCCAGGGAGGCCATCCCTCTGGTAAAAAGCATCCTGGAAGACATTATCGCGCATTTTGGCCGGAACTCCCCCGCTTCTGACAAGACAGCAAAATAACTGCCGGTATATCGTTGCATCATACCGGCAGTTTACTATTTTCGGCGTCTGTTTTGGTATGCTGGCAGCATACTTTTTCAGATATTTAATATAGCCTGGGCCAATAACACTACGCTTTCTCTGAATACGAGCAGCAGCCCCAGCGTGATGGGCCAGACCATGCAGTATCCGAACCAGCGGACCCACCTTTTCTTATGATGCAGAAACGGCATTTTCGCCGACACCCCGCGATAATCCGTATATACGGCGACAGTAAACAACATACTGATCAATACAAAGATCCTGTCCGTCCAAAGCGCCGCCGGATTCCCTATGTCTGACTCCAGTTCCAGCACCAAAGACAAATAAATAATGAGCAAATATCCTGTTACAGCCAGAAGTTCTTTCCAAAGCATGCCGCTTCGAAAACCGGGGATCGGCCATATTCCTTTCTTTACCGTTTTCTCTCTCCTAACCCCTGTTTCCGGAAGTCCCATCTTTAGAGGCTCCGTCTTTGCGGCTCTCGCCCGCGGCGTTTCCGCCCCAGTGTCTCCACTGACCTGGAGCGTCTGCAAGTCTCTATCCAGCTCCCGGACGGACTGATACCTGCGGTCCGGGTCCATCTGCGTGCATTTTTTTACGATCGCTCCGCAGGCGCCCTGCGCCACCTTTCTTTTGATATGCTCCCCCGTCAGAAGATAATTGAACACTACCCCCAGAGAATAGATATCCGTCCGGGCGTCGGTCTGCGCAAATCCAAATTGTTCCGGGGCCGCGTAAGCTTCCGTTCCGATCAGATGGGTATCCTGGTTCAGCCCTCTTTCATAAAGTCTGGCAGCGTTATAATCGATCAGCTTCACAATACCGTCGCCCGAGATCATGATGTTAGACAGTTTGATATCCCGATGGATAATAGGCGGCTCCTGCAAATGGAGGCACGCAAGGGCCTCGCAGACCTGCCGTATGATCCCGACGGCTTCCCACGGCGAAAATACCCGTCCGCAGTTGATCCATTCTTCCAGCGTCCTGCCATTTATATATTCTTCGATCAGCCAGAGCCTGCCCCGATCGATTCTCCACTCGATGATACACGGAATATGGATATTGCAGATTCTGGCCACACGTTCATACACTGTCTGGTTGAACGTTTCAAGACATTTCTTTATGTATATTTTTCCCGTATTCCGGTCAAAGACTTTCCAGACATTCCTGTATTTCCCGATGGGTTCTATTTCCTGATATTGCTCCAGCATATCTTTTCCCCTTGTACCCTTTCCTCTGCTCTCCTGTAAGGCCGCTCTTCCAAGAATACTTTCACGTAAATAGTTCCGCACAGGTCAACTTCTGCTTGCCAGATGACCATATTTAGTGTAGCATAAAAAAGGAAAATGCAAAAGAAAGAGAGGGCCTGTTATGTTAAAAAAAGAATGCCATGGAAAAGAACGATCCGTGAACGACCCTGCGCAGCGCAAAACCGATTGCAAAACGACTGGCGAACTGCTCCATATCCTGACCAGCACCCATTCGGCGAAAGAACTGGACACGTATCTTGAAACGCATACCTATCCGGAGGATGCGGTTGATTTTGCTTCTTTCTTTCAGCATTTCCTGGATCTGCACCATTTAAAAAGATCTGATGTCATCCGCGCCGCCCAACTGGACCGCACCTACGGCTATCAGATCTTCAATGGCTCCCGCCGGCCAAGCCGCGACAAGATTATGGCTCTGTGCATTGCAGCCAGACTTTCCCTCAGAGAAACGCAGCGCTGCCTGGAAATCGCCGGGGAGGGCATCCTCTACGCCAGATCATCGCGGGATGCGGTCATCATCTACGGGATCGAACACCATATGGACGTGATGCAGATCAACGAGCTTTTGGCAGACAAACGGGAACGTATCCTTGAATGACCGCCGCGTGCATTTAAAATGCCGCATTCCCGTTCCTTTCATGAAACTCCGGCTCGGTCCGTCTTATCCTTTCTCCTCAAACAGCCGCTCTTTCCTCTCGATCATCTCATCCACACGCGCAATGTACTGCTCCACATTTTTCACGGTTTCCGCGCGCTCAATGCGGTTCTGACCCGGGATCACCAGCTTCGTGGTGGTGCCCGCGCCGCAGCCAACGATCGTCTGCTGCTCCTCCATGATCAGGATATTATACAGGCAGGCTTTTCCCGGGGCGGCGTAACCCACATTCTCAAAATTCCCCGCCATATTTTTTTGCCGGTAGAGGTAGTAGGGTTCCAGTCCCATCCCGCGGGCGTAGCGGGCCGTCATGTCGATGATCTCCTGGGTATTGACGATCTTTAAGTCCTTATAGACCTCTTTCATCGTGTTCAGCCTCGCCGCCCGCTTGATCGCCAGCGAATGGACCGTCAGGCTGTCCGGCCCCAGGGCTTTCACCTGCTCCATCGTCGCCCGGACATCCTCCAGATCCTCCTCCGGCAGCCCCACGATCAGGTCCATATTGATATTGTCAAAGCCCTCTTCCCGGGCCAGCGCAAATTTCGCCTTTACCTCCTCCACCGTATGACGCCGCCCGATCAGGTCCAGCGTCGCCTGCTTCATGGTCTGAGGATTGATGGAAATGCGCCGGACGCCGTGTTTTTTCAGTACGCGCAGCTTTTCCCTCGTAATGCTGTCGGGCCGCCCAGCCTCCACCGTGAATTCTTTCGCGCCGTCCACGTCAAATACGGTCCGCAGCTTCGTAAATAACCGGTCCAGGTCCTCTGCCGGCAAAGAAGTCGGGGTGCCGCCGCCAAAATATACCGTATCTAAAGCCGGGGCGTCATAAGAAAGTTTTATCAAGTTTTGCAGGGACGGCATGATTTTGGTCATGCCGTTTCCTGCTTT
>CANQYH010000030.1 GCA_947628025.1 uncultured Lachnospiraceae bacterium
CCCCAGGACGCATACAGCGGCCAGCGCATACAGCGCCTGTCCCGATTCCAGGATCTGCAACATCATGATGAAACTCCCCTTTCTTCTATTTACATAAGCTGTCCCGCCAGCCGCGCATCCCGGAGGGCGCCTGCGCGCTCACCGCCGCCCGGCCTGCCTGTCCGGCTGGCGAAATTCATTATAGCGGGAGTTTTTTGATTTGGGAAGTTAAGAACCCCTAGAATCGTTCGTCAAATCGCGACAGGAATCGATTTCTAGGGGGTTCAGAGGGATTGTGAAGTGGGAATCATGGCCGGTTCCCGGCATTAATTTAACACTGATTTTTTCATAGCTCCATTTGCGGCAGCTTTTAAGTAATTTCTTATAAACGGTTCATTTTTGGCAAAACCACCCGAACCGCCGCAGTCTTCCTGCTGCCCAGGCATGGTCCCAACACAGCCCTGTCTAAGACTACCCGTTTTTTATCATATCCAGCACCAGCCGCACGCTGTGTTCGATGGCTTTCGCCTCAAACTCCTCATAGTCCATCCCGGCGCTGTCGTCCGCCTGGTCGGAAATGGCGCGGATGATCAGGAACGGGATGCCGTTTAAGTACGCCGCCTGGGCGACGGCCGCTCCTTCCATCTCCGTACAGTACCCCTTAAATGTCTCCTGCAGCCAGCTTTTTTTCGTTTTATCAGAAATGAACTGGTCGCCGCTGACCACACGTCCCACATGGACGCCGATCTCCGGGTTCACTCTGGCGCAGCTTTCCGCAGCCCGCCGGATCAGCTCCGGATCGCCCGGAAACACCGACGTTTCCATCTGAGGGATCGCGCCCACAGGATAACCGAAGCCCGTAGCGTCCATATCATGCTGCAGGGCGTCGGCGGAAAGCACGATGTCCCCGATACGGATCTCCGGCCGCAGGGATCCGGCGATCCCCGTATTGACTACCGCGTCCGCATGATAGCGGTCCGCCAGGATCTGACAGCAAATGGCGGCGTTCACCTTGCCGATGCCGGAACGCACCACCGTCACATCTTTGCCATAGATTGTTCCTTTATAAAATTCCATCCCGGCTATGGTGCAGATCTCCACTCCGCTCATAGCGTCCTTGAGGGCCGCGACCTCCTGGGTCATAGCGCCGATAATGCCTAACATAGATATTTTTCCTCCTTACCCGGTTCAACCAGAACAATCCATTCCTTTTTTACGCGGTCCCTGCGTGTCCCTGCACTGCAGGCCAGCCTGAACTGTCCCTGCGCCGCCCGCCAGTCTGGACTATCCCCGCACCGCCGCACATATGCAGCCGCAGCTTCCCGCAAATCCATCGCCGCCGTCAGACGGTTTCTCTGCCGCCCAATTCGCTTGGTCGGTCCACTGTCGTCAGACGGTTTCTCCGCCGCCCAGTTCGCCTGGTCGGTCCACCGCTGTCAGACGGTTTCTCCGCCGTCCGCTTCCCTCGCACGGTCCGCCGCTATCAGACAGTTTTTCCCCCGGACGGTCCGCCGCCGTCAAACGGAAATCCCGCCACCGTCCGCTTCTCCCAGCCGGTCCGACAGCCGCGCGAACTGCTCCAGACTCAGCGTCTCCCCGCGCACCGAAGCCGGAAACCCGCACCACTCGATGGCCGCCGCCACGCTTTCCTTAGAAAAAGGCAGCTCCGCAGAATGGCTCAGGCCGTTCAAAAGCGTTTTCCGGCGCTGGTTGAAAGACGCGCGGATGATCCGAAACATCAGCTCTGCGTCCCGGACCTCCGCCGCGGGTTTCGGGCGTTTCGTAAGACGGATGACCGCTGAACCCACGCTGGGGCGCGGCAAAAAACAGTTGGGCGGTACATTGGCCACCAGATACGGCTCCGCGTAGTATTGAACCGCCAGCGACAGCGCGCCGTAATCTTTCGAGCCGGGGCCGGTCTGCATCCGCTCGGCCACCTCTTTCTGGACCATGACCGTGATATTGTCCACGGGAGCTCCGCCCTCCAGCAGCCCCATGATGATCGGTGTAGTGATATAATATGGAAGATTCGCGACTACCTTGATCGGACGGCCGCCATTGTAAGTCTCCGCCAGCGCCTTAATATCCGTTTTCAGGATGTCTTCATGGAGGATCGTCACATTCTCATAACCGGCCAGCGTCTCCCTGAGAATCGGTATCAGGTTGGCGTCGATCTCTACCGCCACGACCCGCCCGGCGCTCTCCGCCAGATACTGGGTCATGGTCCCGATGCCGGGGCCAATCTCCAGCACGCAGTCCTCCCGCGTCACATTGGCCGCCCGGATGATCTTGTCCAGGACATGGGTGTCGATCAGAAAGTTCTGGCCGAATTTCTTCTGGAAAACAAAATGATATTTCTGAATGATCTCAATGGTATTCCTGGGATTGCTAAGCGACGGCATATCGTTGATCCTTTCTTTTCCTGCTGCGGGACCGGGTCCGCCTCCTCACGGCAGACGGTACATCCGGCGCGCGTTCTCCTCGGTGGCGGCGATCACGTCCTCCTCCGGGATCCCCTTGATCTCGCTGACCGCCCGCACCACATGGGGCAGATACAGGGAACAGTTCCGCTTCCCGCGGTGGGGGACAGGCGCCAGATAGGGACAGTCCGTCTCCAGCACCAGCCGGTCCATCGGCGCGTAGGCCACAACCTCTTTCAGCTTTCTGGCGTTGGAAAAGGTCAGCACGCCGCCGATGCCCAGATAAAAGCCCATGTTCAGATACTCTCTGGCCATCTCCACGCCGTAGGAAAAGCAGTGCAGCACGCCGCCGATCTTTTCCGCGTGTTCCTCTTTCAGGATGTCCAGCGTATCCTGAGCGGCGTCGCGGCTGTGGATCACGACCGGCAGTTTTTGCTCACGGGCCAGATCCAGCTGCCGCCGGAACCAGTGCTGCTGCAGTTCCCGTTCCGGCTCCTCCCAATGATAGTCCAGACCAATCTCCCCGACCGCCACCACTTTCGGCCGCGCAGTCATTTCTCTCAGCCAGACCATCCAGATCTCGTCCAGTTCCTCGGTCTCGGAGGGGTGCACCCCGACCGCCGCATACATAAACGGATATTTCTCCGCCAGCTCCAGCGTCGTCTTCGTGGAGGCGATACTGGAGCCGATATTCGTCACCGTACCGATACCCTGCTCCGCCAGCCGCTCCAAAAGCTGCTCCCGGTCTTCCTCAAATGCCTCGTCGTCATAATGAGCATGTGTATCGAAAATCATCGCATCTCATTCTCCTTTAAAATATCATCCGCCAGATCCCGTACAGGACCAACAAATGGATCGGATAGATCGCGTAAAACAGGATCTTCAGTTTCCATTTTCCCCTGGTCCCGTTATACATCAGGATCGGTATAAACGCCAGCGGGGCCGTTTTCTCCCAGGCGATCAGAACCGCGCCGACCGCGGCCTGCAGCCAGCCGCAGTTCCGAAACGCGTACAGCATGACAATGAAGAACACGCCGAACGTCCCGTAATCCGTATAGAGGGCATCCCCCAGAAAACAGCACAGGACCGCCGCGGCCAGGCCCAGCCACCGGTATTGCCAGTTTTCCTCGAAGCACCGGACCCCCATCATGGCCAGAAGCCCCAGAAGCAGCGTGAAAAACACATTCTGGGAATGAATGTACAGCAGGCTGTGTTCAAAAGCCAGATCAAACGGGATCTCCGACAGCAGCGCGAAGATCCCCAGCCGCAGGGCATATTTTTTCACGTCGCGGGTATGCAGAAATCCCTCGACCAGCAAAAAGCAGTAGATAGGGAACGCCACCCGCCCGATATCCCGCAGGATCTGTTCGAAATTCCACCAGCGGAGCGCTTCGTTGTAGGAGATCGCCAGCTGCCCCGCGTTGTAGCTCCGCACAAGCCCCGATTCCAGCAGCGCCGCCCCGACATGATCGATCATCATCGTAACGATCGCGATCATTTTCAAGGCGTTGCCGCTCAGACAGCGGTACCAGGGCTGGCCGCTTCCTGCCGCCAACCCGGACTGCACCTGTCGTTCTGTTTCCATCTTTTCCTCCCTCACCGCAAAACCGGAGATTTCCGCAGGCGTTCTTTCCCGGTAGAGGCTCTGTCTGCAGGACCCGCTGCCGGCGGATACCCTCGTTTCCCGCTATCTTGGGCTTCTCAGCAGAGCTCCGCTCCGGATGACGGTTCTTTTCTTTCCTCCGCATCCGGGACGGACGCCCGCACTCCACTCTTTCCGCATTCATCCCGGTTCCCCGGAATCCTCAGCAGATCTCCGCCCCTGACGGCATCTCTTTCTCCGGCGTCATCAGCGCCAGATTGCCGTCCGCGTCCTCCGCGCACAAAAGCATCCCCTCGGACACCAGACCGGCCATTTTCCGCGGAGCCAGGTTCACCAGCACCATGACTTTCTTGCCCACCATCTGCTCCGGCGTATAATGAGCCTTGATGCCGCTGCAGATCTGGCGGACTTCATTCCCGATCCTGACCTGGCTGCAGAGCAGTTTCTTCGACTTTTTCACTTCTTCGCAGGCAATGATCTCGCCGACCGCGAACTGCAGCTTCGCGAAATCATCGTAGGTGATCTCCGGCTTCTTCTCTATCTCTTTGTCCGCGCCGGCAGAAGCTCCGTCCGCCTGCGCAGACCCGCCCGCAGTTTGCGCGGCTCCTGCTTCCTGGTCCGCAGAACCGTCTTTCCTGTCCGCGGGACCGCCTGCCCCCGCCTTTCCGCGTCCCTGCGCGCCCGCGTCTCCGGCGTTTCCGCATCCCTGTGTGCCCGCGTCTCCGGCCTTTCCGTCTCCCGCGCCGCTCTTCTTCCCGTCCGAATCTGCCGCCTCATTCTTCCCGTCCGCAGCGGAAGTCCGGGCGGCCTCAGCCGCCGCTTTCTCCTCGCGCTCCACGTACATCGCGCCCACCTGCGCCATGAGCTCGTTCGTGTCCAGTCTCGCAAACAGGATCTCCGGCTTCTCCGTCACCTTGTTCCCGTCCGGGTACAGCCCAAACGTATCCATCTGCGCCAGCTCCCGCTTCTGCGTGCAGAGCTGGGCCAGGATCTTCTGCGAAGTCTCCGGCATGAACGGCTCCAGCAATGACGCGCCGATCGTGATCGCCTCCGTCAGATTGTAGAGCACCTCGGAGAGCCTGTCCCGCTTTGCCTCGTCTTTCGCCAGGGTCCAGGGCGCCGTCTCGTCAATATATTTGTTGCTGCGGCGGAAAATGCCGAAGATCTCGGTGATCGCATCCGCCACCCGCAGCTCCTCCATTTTCGCGTCCACTTTCTTCACTGCTTCCAGCACGGCCGCTTTCAGATCCGCGTCCATGGCTTCCTCCGCGCCGGTCCGCTTCACCACGCCGCCGAAATACTTATTGCTCATGGAAATGGTGCGGCTCACCAGGTTCCCCAGGATATTCGCCAGGTCGGAATTGAACCGTTCCGCCACCAGATCCCAGGACACATTGCCGTCATTATCAAAAGGCGTCTCATGCAGCACATAGTAACGCACCGCGTCCACCCCGAAGAAATGCACCAGATCGTCGGCGTAAATGATATTGCCCTTGGACTTGCTCATCTTGCCGCCGTTCATCATCAGCCACGGATGGCCGAACACCTGCTTCGGCAGCGGCAGATCCAGCGCCATCAGGAAGATCGGCCAGTAGATCGTATGGAACCGGATGATGTCCTTACCGATCAGATGCAGGTCGGCGGGCCAATATTTCTGAAACCGCTCCGTACTGTTCCCGCCGCAGTCATAACCGATGCCGGTGATATAGTTGGTCAGCGCATCCAGCCACACATAGGTCACATGCTTCGGATCGAACGTCACCGGGATCCCCCAGGTAAACGAAGTCCGGGACACGCACAGATCCTGCAGGCCCGGCAGCAGGAAATTGTTCATCATCTCATTTTTGCGGGACACCGGCTGGATGAACTCCGGATGTTCATTAATATAATCGATCAGCCTGTCCGCATATTTGCTCATCCGGAAGAAATAGGCTTCCTCCCTGGCCGGCTTCACCTCCCGGCCGCAGTCGGGGCATTTACCGTCCACCAGCTGGGACTCGGTCCAGAACGATTCGCAGGGCGTGCAGTACAGGCCCTCGTAATAGCCCTTGTAAATGTCCCCCTGGTCGTACATCTTCTTAAAGATCTTCTGCACCTGGGCCTCGTGGTCCTTGTCCGTGGTGCGGATAAATTTATCGTAGGAGGTATTCATCAGATCCCAGATGGAGCGGATCTGGCCCGCCACGCCGTCCACAAACTCCTGCGGCGTCACGCCCGCGTCCTGAGCGTTCAGCTCGATCTTCTGTCCGTGCTCGTCGGTCCCGGTCTGGAAAAACACGTCGTACCCCTGGGCCCTTTTATACCGCGCGATGCTGTCCGCCAGCACGATCTCATACGTATTTCCGATATGCGGCTTGCCGGAGGTATAGGCGATCGCCGTCGTAATATAATACGGTTTCCTGCAGTCCTTACACATAATCAGTCTCCTTTTTTCATATCTTTTCTCTCCGCCGGCCATTTTATCCAAAGCCAGCGCGCCATAATTCAGTTTACCGTCTTTCAAGGGATTCGTCAATCTTTTTTCATGAGTTGCCAAACTCCGCAATATAATTTATACTAAATAGAAATGGAGGATTGTATCATGAACGCATATTTCAAAAAAAAAGGTCCCATACCCATACGACGCTTCTGGGGCCTCTGCCTGGCCGCGGCCCTGATTCTTTGCGCCGCGGGCGGCTGCTCCCGTCCGGCGCAGGACATTTCTGAGCCGGAATCCGGCAGACAGACTCTCTCCGGTCAAAGCGCGGCAGCCGAAAACGGCGGTCCGTCTCAAAATGAATCGAATGCAGGCTCTCTCTCCGGCAGTCTCAGCCAGGACTCCTCTGCGGGAAACAGCTCCTCTCCCGGCGGAACGGATCCCGCAAGCGGCGGCGGTTCCGGCACACAGACCGCGGAATCCCAGACCAAATACGACCCTCAGACCCGGCGCGCCCGTCAGGAGGCCGCGAAAGCCTTTGACACCCTGTGCGGCCAGTTCCTGCGGGAGCAGTTATCCGGTTCTTTCCTGAATCTCCACTATTCCCTGCTGGATCCGGAGGCCTACGGCATCACCGATTCCCCGGTCAGCTTCGGGGATTTTTCTCTGACCACCATGCAGGAGGACCGCGACAGTCAGCGCATGTTCCAGAAACAGCTGGCGGACATCGACTCCGATCTCCTGGATGAAGACGACCAACTGACCTACCGGATCCTGCGGGAAGCCCTGCTGCAGGAAGAAGCCGGCGACGGCCTCGAACTCTACTACGAGCCGCTGGCGGCGTCCACCGGCGTCCAGGCGCAGCTTCCCATTCTCCTGGCCGAATTCGCGTTCCGCCAACAGCAGGACATCGAAGACTACCTGACGCTGCTGTCCGGCATCGACGAATACTATGCGCAGATCCTGGCTTTCGAGCAGGAACGCTCCGCCGCGGGGCTCTTTATGACAGACGAGAGCGTCAATCAGATCGCCGACGGCTGCGCCGGTTATATGCTCCCTGCCGAGAACAATTTCATGACCACGACGTTCGACCAGCGCATCGACGCGTTCGACGGCCTCACCGGTCAGCAGCGCGAAGAATATAAGGCCCGGAATCTGGAGATCGTAGAGGCCGACTTTATCCCCGCCTACCGCCTGCTGCTGGACGGCCTGAACGCGCTGAAAGGGACCTGCACCAACGAACAGGGGCTCTGCTATTTTCCCGATGGGAAAGCCTATTACGAATACCTGGTCTTTGCGGGGACCGGCGTGAATTACGATTCCGTCGAGAACCTGCGGGACGATATCGCGGACCAGATTGACCGCGAACTGGCCGCCATGTCCCGGATCCTTGCCGAGCATCCGGAGACGGCCGACCAGATCCTGGATTATGCGTTCGCTTATACGGAACCAGAGCAGATCCTGGAGCACCTGGAATCGCAGATACAGGCCGATTTCCCTGAGATCCCCGAATGTCATTACGAGACGAAGCTCGTCCCGGAGGAACTTTCCCTCACGCTGGGCCCGGCCTTTTTCCTGGTGCCGCCCATCGACGATTACGACGACTGCGTGATCTACATCAATCCGGACAGCACTTCCGATTCCCAGGCCCTCTACACGACACTGGCCCACGAGGGTATGCCGGGCCATATGTATCAGAACACCTACTTTCTCGCTCATTGCACCAACAATCTGCGGAAAGTCCTGTCGTTCACCAGCTACAGCGAGGGCTGGGCCACCTACGTGGAAAATTACTCCTACACCACCGACAACGGCCTCTCCCCGGAGCTGGGCCAGCTTCTCGCCCACAACGCCTCCGCCAACCTGGGCCTCCACGCCCTGCTGGATATCAATATCCATTATTTCGGCTGGACCATGGACCAGGTCAGCACGTTCCTGGAACCCTATTTCGACGTGAGCCAGACCGACGTGATCCGCTCCCTCTATCAGGTCATCCTGAACGCGCCGACCAATTATCTGGAATACTACGCCGGATATCTGGAGATCCTGCATATGCGTGACGAAGCCATGGAAACGCTGGGCAGCCGCTTTGCGCTGAAAGACTTCCACCGCTTCCTGTTAGAGACCGGGCCCGCGCCCTACACCGTGATCTACGACGAATTTCAAAAATGGCTGGAGGAGTAGGCTTAACCGCACAGCCGCCCCGCCAGCCACACGCTGACCCATATTCCCGCCGACGTCGCCAGGAGCGCTCCCGGCAGCGTCCAGCGGGTTTTTTTGATCTTTGCGGTCATAAAATACAGGCTCATGGTATAAAACACCGTCTCCGTACAGGAAAGCATCAGCGCCGCCGCCAGCCCCAGCTCCGAATCCGGCCCGCACTGCCGGAAAATATCCAACGCCAGCCCCGTAGCCGCCCCGGAGGAAAACAATTTCACCAGCGCCACCGGCAAAAGCTGCGCCGGAATCCCAAACGCCCCGCTCAGCCGCCCCAGCGCTCCGGCCAAAGCGTCCAGAAGCCCCGATGTCCGCAGCACACCTACTCCCACCATCAGGCCCACCAGCGTCGGCAGCACGTCAAACACCGTCCGCGCTCCCTCTTTCGCGCCCTCCGCGAAATCTTCATACACCGGCCGCTTCATCAGCACGCCCATTCCAACGATGTAAAAAATGGTAAACGGGATCACATAATCAGAAAGATACAGAAGCCAAGTCAAAAACGCCACCTCCCCGTTATTTCTATGCGGAAGAAGCGGGATTTAGACGCGCACACAGCCGGATCCATACGTTAGACATACTTTAAATGAACTTTCCCATCACCGCGATCACAGTTTTTTCGGCTGATGGATCACAATATGTATCTTTTTCTCTTTTATGATGCTTTCATACGTTTTCTTAAAATTGGCCGGATCCTTGATGATCTTTTCCTTGTCATATATAAAGAAATAGATCTCGGAAGCGCTGTAATGTACCATATCAGCTTCTATCTCCTCTGTCAGGTTTTTTATCCTCATACTGTCCCTGCTGCATTTTACCTCTATGACGCAATCAGAGTCCAAAAGAATATCCGTCATTTTTCATTCCCTCCCCATCTTAAATAAAACAGAAATAGCGGATCCAAAATGTAAAGGACCTCCTCTTTCCAATCCAATACTTTAAAAATATCCTCTCTTCCATTCAGTAATTCCTGCAGCTTTCCGAGACTATCTTTTATCATCTGCGGCTTGGGTCTTTCATGTTCATCCGGAATCAATGAATAGATCCGGTTCTTCACATCCTCAAATTCCAATCGCATGATCGGCGGATTCTCCGCGATCGATTTTACGATCAGTTCATATATATCACATTCAGATCCATCTCTGGTTAAAAATCTATTCCTTGATTTTCCGCGGGTACTGGGGCCCTTGCGCATAAATGCTACAACATCCCCATACTCAAAATTTACTGTAGTAAATCTATACGCCTGTTCCAAAATTTCCTGCTTTACTATATTTTTTTCAGCTTTTGATATTTCCAGCAATATACATATATTCAAACAGATATATTGCATAAGCTGAGGAGACGACAAACTTTCCATCGCGATCTGCGCCGCCACATCTTCCTCTATTTCTATCCCTAATTTATCAAAGCCGATCTTAGCAATTTCTTTCAGATCTTCTTCCGCCCATGGACTAATATTGATCAGGCTCAATCTACCCGAAAGATCTGAATTCTGACGAATTGCCTCATCCGCCCTATGAGGAAGAGAAACCACGACAGCTTTCAGTCCTTTGCGGATCGCATCCTTTAATTGCTGAGCGACCTGCATTCTCTTTGCTTCCGGCGCATAATGAAAATCGTCTATAACCAGTACTAACCCTTTTTCTTTGTAGTAATTTATGATCTTATCTTTCGTCAAAGCGAAAATTTCCCTTTTAGAATACTTGTCGCCAGAATCGGGCAATATCTTTTCAGAAGCAAACTGTCCCTCATAAGACAATCCCACTTTCGCCGAAACTAATTTCCAGAAATCGGTCGTTTCATCAAAGTCCGCGCCCGATATTTCTACAATATTTTCAAAACCAATCACTTTTTCGCAAAGGATCGTTTTTCCCATTTTAGATGGCCCTACCAGCGAGGTCAAAAAGCCGGAAACTTTGATCGCCTGCTGCAGGCGCAATTCGTATGGCAATCCAGAGGCCGTTGATTTTCTGGATACATAAGTATATTCCGGAAAAGAACCTGGTCTGAATACGTCTTCTGCTTTCAATCGCATACTCAAATCCTCCTGCGTGTATTATATCTCTCTGCAAAATCATTTTTAATAGCCTTTTTGCAATTTAACATGATTTTCTTCGATCAATTACATTATAACACATTTTAATAATATTTAAAGCATATTTATCGATTTTATTATGATTTTATCCATTTTATTGATTTTTATTTAGTTTTACATACGGTGTCAATCGTTTCTTCCAGTGCTTTTCTGCTGAATGAATATCCGCAAACTTTAAATGCAAAAAGAACCCGCTGCATCGGGTTCTCTCATGACATCCTCCGGGGACAGCCTCCCCGCTCATCCCCTCCGCCCCATCATCTTGCAGAATACGGCCGCCGCCGCCGTACTGGCTGCCGTCGCCAGGATCGCCGGGCCGACGATCGCCGCCGGGACCGCGCTGCCGTACTGGCTGCGGTACGCGATCATATTGATCGGGATCAGCTGCAGCGAAGAGATATTGATGATCAGAAATGTGCACATCTCGCGGCTGGCCGTGCCCCGCGGGACCGCGGCATGGCGTCCCGTGCGCCGGGCGTCCTCTCCTCGCCGCTCTTCCTCCAGCTCCGCCAGCTCTCCCATGGCTTTCAGGCCCGCCGGAGTCGCCGCCCAGCCCAGACCCAGGATATTGGCGATCATGTTGGCGGCGATCGAACGGTTGGCGGGATGCTCCGGCGGCAGGTCCGGGAACAAAAAGCGCAGCGCCGGACGCATTTTCTCCGCCAAATGGTCGATCAGACCGGCACGTTCCCCGATCTTTAAAATGCCCGTCCACAACGACATGACCCCCAGCATCGTCACGCAGAGCGTCACCGCCTCGGCTGCCGCATCCAGCGCTCCCTGGGTCACGGCCGCCATATTCCCATGGAATGCCGCCCATACAATTCCGGCCAGAATCATAAACGCCCACAGATAATTCAGCAAGGTACCACCTCCCCCTTATTTCTATGCAGGGGAAGCGGGCATTAGACGTATCCCGTTTCATGCAAAAGCGCGTTTATATATTCGTCACCATCCTGCGGAAAATAACCGGATTTTGCGGTATCACAAACGGTAACGCATACGATGCGCTCTGAATAAGATCTGTTCCCATAACTGTACTTTCTTATTTCACCGATAACGCCTTAAGTGCAATGGCGGCAATCGCCGCGCCGGCACAAGCGCCAGCAATAAATTTAAGTGCCGTTTGATACGGTCTTTTCCCAATTTCCCGCTGCTTCTGAATTTCGTCCAGTGTTTTTCCTTCGCTGAAAGCAACGATCTCTTTGTAAGTATGGATGTCATGATTCTCTTTGAGTTTTTCAACCCTAAAGGCTATTACGAGGGTCATCAGATACAGAATCGCCCAGATAATGACTCCATACATTTTCAAAAATACTGTAAGAGGAACGAACATAACAACGCTTGCAATAAAAAGAAGCGCAAATCGTTTCCCCAGATGGTTAAATCTTTCGACTTCCTCCTTGTCGATTTCCTGCTTCATCTTCTCAATATCTCCTTTGATTAGTCGGTCAAGAGATATTTCAAATACGGAACTTAAAAGCAGCAGACTGTGAATATCCGGATAACTCTTTTTATTCTCCCAATTGGAAATCGTCTGCCGGGTCACATATATTTTCTCTGCCAGCTCTTCCTGGGACAATTTCTGCGCATTGCGATATTTTCTGATCTGCGAACCGATCTCCATCTCGTTCACCTCCTATTGCGTGATTTTATTCTCTTGACCTAAGAACGTTTTATCACTTGTAAGGCGGAATCGTCTATCAAAAGTCTTTTACATCGGACATTTTTGCCATGTCAGATGAAGTCAGGGTAAGCGCAACCCTGCCGCTTGAGACCGCAATGCCCGTTCTGGCGGGCGGGGTTTTCGATCTTATACTTATCATTCTTTGGTGTCTTCTCAGTTCCAGACCGCAAAACTTGTTCTGATAGGTGGAATTATCGATCTTACGCTTATCACCCTTTGATGTCTTCTCTGTTCCAGGCCGCAAGGCGCGTTTTGACGGGCGGGGGTTTTATCTTATGCTTATCACCCTTTGGCGTCTTCTCTGTTCCAGACCGCAAAACTTGTTCTGATGGGTGGAGTTTTCGATCTTGTGCTTATCACCCTTTGGCGTCTTCTCTGTTCCAGACCGCAAAACTTGTTCTGATGGGCGGAGTTTTCGATCTTGTCGGAAACGATTCACTCAACGGCGCAAAAAAGCATCCGAAAGCATCGATCTTGACCGTGTGACCGCGCTCACAAACACCGGCGTCATGGGGAAGCTCATTGAAGTCAAAGCGGACGTAGAAACCACGAAAGCGGAGATCCGGGGCGAATGACGGTCAGGACCCGCGCGCAAAACGCATTGGCGTAGCTGCCGTGGACTTGAACTCGTCCGCATCAGCACATCCGACGGCAAAGAAGGCACTGTAAAAGTGTAAAAAATTCGCATACTTCTCCGCCCGGCAGCCGTTCCGATAAAAATCCCGGCGGGGCCCCCGGTCCAAAGACCGAAGTTCCCGCCGGGATTCGCTATCTCTTCATTATACAATGTTTCCGCCCGTTTCCTGCTCTTCAAAATACCGGATGATCAGTTCCACCATGTCGGTCAGGATCTCCTGCTTCACCGGGCAATCGCGCAAAAACTCATAGCCGCCGGTGCCGGACGCCCGATAATTGTTCATCACCAGCGCGAATGTCTGGTCCGGCTCCACAGGCCTGCCCCGCCAGGTCATATGTGTGACGCGGCTGCCCTCGGGACGGCACGGATCGAATCCGTAATCCAGCCCCAGCACATAATCGAAATTATAATGCGAGATCTTCGGCTCCAGGAATTTGCGGCTAACGCACAGGTTCCCCTGCCCGTCCGTATCGAAATATTCCGCCGAACGTTCCAACAGCCTGCGCAGAATCTCGCCGGTAACCTCTTTCACCACCAGCGTATTGGGGTAAATGTAGGTAGAAACGATATCGCGCACGGTCACGTCCCTACGGAACCCTTTGACCTCATTGCCGAGGCTGGTCGTCGAAAGATCGGCTCCGGACGCCCACAGCTGAACGCGGTTAAAGAAATCCGCGATCCTGCTGCCGTGAAGCGCCATTTCCAGATGTTCCCCGGGAAGCAGCGGCTCGTCAAAATGTCCTTTCGGCGTATCCAGCCAGACGGCGGTCTCCCGCTCCGGCTCCGCCAGTAGGGCCAATGCGCGCGGGTCGGAACTATCTCCTGCCGGTTTCAGGGTCGTGCGGCAGCTCACTATGCGCCCATGTCCGGGAACCGCCGCCCTGCCGCCGTGCTTCGCCGCTTCTTCCGCTCTTTTTCTGTCCGCCGCGCCGGTTGCTTCCGCATATTTTGTCCTTTCTTCCGCGTCGGCCACTTCCGCACATTCTGTCTTTTCTTCCGCGCCAGCCACTTCCACAGGGTCTTCCTGCCCGTCCCCTGCCGCTTCCTCCCACACGATCTCCGCCTCCACGAAGCTCTCCGCCGAGGCAGGCGTCTGGGCCACATGCGTCCCGGCAATCACCGCGGAAGCCAGCGCCATATGCTGATGTCCCGTCAGCAGCAGATCGAAATCAAAGTCCCGGGCGATCTCATATCCGATATTTTCCCGCGTAGTGCTCAGCACCCGGCCTGTCTCCACATCCCGCTCGAATCCGCCGTGATACAGTCCGATCAGCACGTCGGTCTGCGGGCGCAGCCGGGCATAAACCGGCTCCAGGGCTTTCCGCACATCGCCGACGTATATATTTTTCAGATTCTCTTTTTTCTCCCAGATATTGATAAAATCCGTGCAGATACCGATCACGCCGACACGCAGTCCGTTCTCCATCACTTTTACGGCAGATGGGAACAGGGACAATCCCCCGCTCACGTCCTGGATATTGCAACACAGACATTTCGCGTCCAAATGTTCCAGATAACTGGCCAGATAATCGTATCCGTAATTAAAATCATGGTTCCCAAAGGTCACGAAATCGTACCCTGCCAGATTCATCAGCTCCGCAAACACGGCCGCGCTGCCTTTCCGGGACTGCAGATAGGCGAACGGCGATCCCTGGATCGTATCGCCGCCGTCCAGCACCAGCGTGTTCCCGTCTTTTTTGAACTGCGGGATAAAATTAGCCAGCCCGGCAGCTTTTTTCTGTCCCGTTGCATAATTCACCGGCGAAACGTAGCCGTGCATATCCGATGTAAAATAAATCTTCAGCGTTTTTTTCATCCTGAACCTCCTGTCACAGCTGCAAATCTCGCGCCCGCTTTCGTCGTATTCAAACTATGCCCTCATTCCCGACCGGAAATGGGACTGCCGCTCCGCCCCAATGGATAATTCAGCGTCTTTGGTCCCAGGCCGTCTCTCCCCGGCCGCAACTCTTACTTTTTTCCCTGCGGCATCAGCAGCGTGTTCCGCACCGTCCCGACCGAAATATAGCCGTCAAAGACCGCCTGCATATCGCTGCCCGCCTCCGCCTCCGTCGCTACGATGCTGGAAAGACGCAGATCCACATGCCAGGCCGCCTCGCCCTGTTTCTCCAAAACCGAGGACTTTTCGCCAGCACCGGGCGTTTCCCCGGACTCCTGTCCAGCCGCCTTTGCCCCCGGCTCCTGCAGTTCTTTCCGCACGCTCTCCGTCCGCGGGTCTTCCTCCGGCTGATTCGCTGTTCCCGCGGCTTCTGACAGCGCTTTTTCCGTTCCCGGTTCTTCTGCCTGCTGCCCGCCCGGCGCCGCGTCTTCCGCTCCGGGCAGCAGTTCGCCCGGCAGTTCCCCGCTGCCCGCGGGCGTATAGATCGTCTCATAATACGACTTTTTCGCCGGGACACGCTCGTAGAGGATCCCTTTGACCGCCTCCGGATCGCAGGACGGGAAATTGACGTTCCATATCTCGTAAGCGGAAATCTCCCGCGCCAGAAGATCTCTCGCCACCGGCAGCAGATACCGGTCCGAAACCCGCTGGTCCTCATTGGTCCGGTTGGAGAAAGCGATCGCCGGGATCCCGCTGACCAGCGCCTCCATGGCCGCGCCCACCGTACCGGAATAAAGGATGTCGATTCCCACATTATAACCGTTATTAATACCGGAAAATACCACGTCCGGTCTCTCTTTCATTATATAAGCCAGCGCCACTTTCACACAGTCCGCCGGGGAACCGCTGATGCTGTACGCTTTTACGCCGCTCACCGGAAAATCCGGCTCCGGCTGCACGCCCACCGCCCCGAACACGGAGATCCGGTGCGACATGGCGCTGCACTGGCTCTCCGGCGCCACGACCCACACTTCTCCCAGTTTTACGGCCATCCGCGCCAGGCTGATCAATCCCGCCGAACGGATGCCGTCGTCATTTACGATCAATATTCTCATCTGTACCTCAGTCTTTCCCGCGGCTTTTCGTTCTGCCGCGCTTGCATAGTGCAGTATTATCCATATTCCATGCGGCAACTCGGATGGCCTGCCGTTTTCTCCGGCCGCCTCCGCACATTGCGGCTCTATCCACATGCCACACGATAATGTGAAAGCCCGCCGTTTTTCATTCCCTCTTCCTGCTACCAAACGACATGATCTCGTTTTACCGCCCAGCCCGCCATTTACCGCCGTCTTCACGCCGTCTCCAACCGGCACTCGCCGCGCTCCAGCACCACCGTCTGGCCCTCCGACGGCAGGATCCGCTGGCCGGCCCGTTCCGAATTGACCTGCTCCGGACGGAAACTGTGCAGCGGGATCAACGTCTTCGGCGCTACCGTATCCGCCATCCATTTCAGGAAATAAGGCCGCGCATGGCCTCCCAGTCCCTTATACTCATATGGGATGCCCAGATATTCCAGAAGCGACGTCATTTTCTGATACGATTCCTCATAGCTGCCCAGCGGCGCGCCGTCCATATGATAATAAACCGACACATTCTCTTTCAGATCCAGCAACGCGTACTGATCCTGATAATCCAGCTGCAGCACATACCGGTTCGGGGCATCCAGAATCTCCGAAAGCGTTACGACCCGGAAATGCTCCGGCACATTGCGTCCGTTCAGGGTCTTCTCGTAGACGCAAATCGGATCCTCCGGATAAAACTCCGCCACATAATCCGCCTGCACCGGGTCCATGACCAGCGTCCGGCCCGCCGCCCCAAAAGCCGCGATCAGCTTATGCAGCCGCTCCACATTGCGGTTATAGGGGTTAATGACGATCAGACCGGTCTTTTCCCGCGCCGCCGCAGCCATTTCCTGCTGCAGGTCCGCCTCCGTAGGAATATTGGGCTCTGGCTCCGTCAGCGACAGCATATCCACGTCGCCGAAACTGACGCTCACACCCTCGGTGATCAATATGTCCGCTCCCCGGCAGGTTTCCCCAAAAGCCCGTGTGACTTCCGGATGAAACCCGTGGAACCGGTAATCGCCGGTATAAACGATCGTTCCGTCCGGCGTCGTGATCCGCGCCCCGGACGCGCCGATCACGTCATGGTCGATCTGCAGGACCTCCACGGTGATATCGCCCCGGCTAAAAGACTGTCCATAGGGAATCCCAATGCAGTTTTCGTGAGCCAGGACCTGGATGTCGCCCATGGCCGCCAGCCGCCTGTATAACCGCAGAGAATCCTCGCTCATATAGACCGGCATCTGCTCCGCCAGCATCCCCAGTCCGCCCATATGATCGATGTGCATATGCGAAATAAAGAAAAACCGGTCCTTTCCGCCCTGTCCGTAGGGCTGCAGCCCCAGGCCCGGCGGCGACGGAGAAAGGAGGCGAGGGGAAATGACATTCCTGATCCAACAGACCCTGCGCTACGCGG
>CANQYH010000031.1 GCA_947628025.1 uncultured Lachnospiraceae bacterium
CTGATTACCATCCATGGTTTTCATTTTTCTTGCCATTTGATTTTCCTCCTACTAATGTGAATATAGCCCAGTGAAGCGCGTGGCTGAAAAAAGGGGGACACGCGCCGACCTTTCTACATTATAGCAATCTTTTTAAATTTTGAAAAGGACAAAACCAAAGATTTTACGTATAAATTTATGAACAATCTATAAAAAAACCAAACGCGGGAACGCCGGTATGACTTTTTACAATAAAAAGAAAGATATGGCCGGCATAAAACCGGGCCATATCTTTCGCTGTTCTGATCTTCTCTGTCCGCCCGCCGCGTCAGGTTCCCGGCGGCGGGGGTACTACCATGTCGTCGGACGGCGACGGACCGTTCCATCCGGACGGGCCCTCGCCGCTCTCGATGGGAGGCGGCTCCACGCCCTCTCCCGGCCATGACGGGGCCGGCTGCGTAACCGGCGCCTCCGTTACCGGCGGCATGACCGGCGCTTCCGTTTCCGACGGCTGGGTGACCGGCGCTTCCGTCATGGGCGGCGGCGCAACCGCCTCTTGGGTTTCAGGCTCCGCCTGCGGGACCGTCTCCGCAGGCTGCGTCTGCGGTTCCGCCAAAGATGCGGAGGAAGTTTCCTGCGGCTGCGTCTCCGGAACCGTTTCCGGCGCCGTAGTTTCCTCTACGCTGGGCGCGATCACGACACCCGAGGTGTTCCTCCTGATCACTGCGGCGTGTCCTTTATACGTGGACGTATGGTCGACTTCTTCGCTGATGACCACGCCGTCTTTCTTTACGATCAGCTTCGTCTCCCACTTGCTGCCGTAGGACGGCTGCGTCACCACGATCTCCTCGTCCAGCTGCAGGGTCTGATCTTCTTCATATTTAGGTTCCGGCGGGTCGACGTCGGCAACCTTTTTTGACTCCAGCGTATAGGTTACGCCCTCTTCCAGGATCGGTATCCCGTAGATCGAAACCGTAACGACCCGGTCTTTATAAGTCGCCCGGATGCCGATCGCGGTCTTGCTGTTGTTGACAAAACAGAAATCCGGCGCTCCCCAGCTGACCGTCGCGTCCTGCCCCGGCGTCACATAGCTGGGCTCAAACGTATGGGAACGTCTCGACGTAACCTCCAGTCCGCAGACCGCCACCGCATTATACAGGGTGCTGGACACCTGGCAGATGCCGCCGCCGATCTCCTGCACGACCTCGCCGTTATTGTAGGCGGCGGCGCTCTTAAAGCCCCGCTCCTCGGTCCTCTGCCCTACCGTCGCGTTGAAAGAGAACTCTTCTCCGGGCTTCAGGATCACGCCGTTGACCGCCTCGGCCGCCAGCTGCACGTTCGTGTTCCGGTTGGAATTGGCCGTCGTATTCGTAACGTATTTGGAAATTTCTTTATAAAGGTTCTTCGCGGCGGACTGACTGATCTCCGGTTCCACCGCGTTCGTTTTCACCTGGATCTGCGCGTCGAAATCTTTCGACGCCAATGCCGACCGGATATCCTCCGCCAGCTTCTCTTCATCGATCGCCAGGCCTTCCTCGCCGGACCCGAATACAAACGTATCGCTGGCGGCGTCGTAGGATACGATCTCGCCGTTCTTCGCGGCCTTGTTCCAGCGCTTCCGCATCGTTTCGATCTGGGCCCCGATCTCCGTATCCAGTCCCGAGGTATCCAGCTGATAGTTTTCTTTCGGTTTTCCCCGGTAGATCTCATCCAAAAGGGTCTCGATCCTGCCTGCCATCAAATCGCTGATCTCATAAACGTCGCCGTTATAAACGGCTTTCATGCCCCACGGATACTTCTGCTGGATCTTCTTGCGGGCTTCCTCCCTCGAAAGCCCCGTGATCTCCAGATCGTCGATCCGGACTGTCTGCTGAAGCTCCGTCTCCGGCGGCGTGGTCTCCGCCGCTTTCGTCGTTTCGGACGCAGCCGCTTTGGTCTCGTGGCCCGACCCCGAATTCTGCGTCATGCCGAACGCCGCCAGAGCGATCAGCAGGATCAGGATCACCCCGAGGATCGCGATCAGCCGGTAATCCGGAGACTGTTTTCTCCGCCTGCTGTTATAGCTTCTGTAGGAAGAAGAGCCGCCGTAACCGCCGCTGCGTCCGCGGCTCCCCGTACTTCTGCTCCCGCTGCTTTTCCTGCTGCCGGAGCTTGTCCTGCCCCGGCTCTGCGCATAGCTTGCGCGTCCGTAAGCCGTGCTTCCCCCTGATCGAACTGTCGTGTTCATCTGCCCACCCATTTCACAAATCAATTTCAGCCGCAATGAAAATCCGGCACATATAACAATATAACATACTTTAACAAAAAAGGAATCTCTTTTTTCTTCTTTTTCTTTTCGAATTTCTTATGATTTCTTAACGTGTTAATACCCTGTTACAAATGTTGCTTTTTCTTGTACCCCACGCGGTTTTTATGTTGGAAAATGTCATAATATCCTATTGTAACCTGTAACCTTTTTATGTGTCATCCCTGCGTTTTCCATTCCGGTCTCGGAAATATCCTTCCCGCGTCAGGCCCGCGCAGGCCGGTTCCCGGCAAAACAAACGCAAAACCGCCGCGCAGGCAGAAAAATTTCGGGAATTCCGGAAACACTGGCAAGCCGCCTTACATATGATGGAGTGTAAACAGAATTCCTGGAGGAAACAACATGAGTGATTTAGCGGCAACAAACTGTGGTTGCGGGTGTGACTGTACGACGGGAGGAAACGGCGGCTGCAATATTATTTTCCTGATCCTGCTGCTGTGCTGCTGCGGCAATGGGAACGGCGGCGCGAACATAGGCGGCGGCAGCTGCGGATGCGGATGCGATCTGATCTGGATCATTCTGCTGCTGTGCTGCTGCGGCAACGGAAACGGCTTCTGCTGCTAAGCATTTCCGGACCAATGGCCGCCGGCTGACCCCGGCGGTCATTCCTCTGTATCGCGCCGGCGCTTTCAAAGAACGCAGGCGGCGCTCCCCGGAGATCGCTCCGGCGCTTTCAAAAAACCGGCCGCGCTCCCCGAAGACCGCGCTGGCGCTTTCAAAAAACCGGCCGCGCTCCCCGGAAATCGCACTGGCGCTTTCAAGGAACCGGCCGCGCTCCCCGGAGATCGCTCCGGCGCCTCCAAAAAACCGGCCGCGCTCCCCGGAGATTGCTCCGGCGCTTTCAACTTTCAAGGAACCGGCCGCGCCCTTTGGAGACCGCGCCGGCCTATGGGAGAAAAGGCCGTCACAGCCGATCCTCCGCATATCCGGCCCGGCTCGGTCAGCCGCGTTTCCCGGCGCTTTTTACATCCTGCCGCCGGACGGCGCGGCTCCCCTGCAGCGGATTTTCCCGCCCGCTCCTCCTCTCTTTCTGAAGTTCCATACATTCCTCATCGATCTCGTAAACGGCGTTTCCATCTATGATCAGGCGGCTCTTCATAATTCCCTCCCGCGTTTTTTCTATATCTACATCATATGCGGGAATGTTTGACATGTTCCCCCGCATATACTGACCAAAAAGATGAAAATGAGGGCAGACATGAGCGAAGAACCCACCATGAAGCTGACGGACTTCGATTATCTCACCGGCGATCATCACCTGCAAATGATGAAAGCCGCGCTTCCCTATGTCAATATACCCGAACAGCGTTTTCTTTCTATCCTGGTCAAATGTCAGGAACTGCGCAGGACCATTTCCCTGTTCGACGATGAAGAGGCGGCCGCCGTAGGCATCTGTTCCCTGGATCAGAACGCGCCCCGTTCTCCCCTGGATATGATGAACGCCGTCAAACCCTACGCCAATTCCCAGGAACAGGATTTCATCGACGTGATCTGCAATTTCCTGCAGGGCTGGCGGATCGGGAACCAGTACCGCCAGGAACTCCGGATGCAGGAAGCCGCCAGGGCAGAAAACACAGAGGCGGAGGATCCGCCGCCGAAAGAGCTTTCGGAGGAATACACGGGTCCGGAAAGTTCCTCCCGCGAAACAGGCGGGAAACCGACTCTGGAACAGATCAAAAGCCTCCTGCCGCCCGACCAGCAGGTACGCTTCGAGACCGCCTCCCTGCTGATGCAGGCCATGCGCCAGATGGCCTAGCGCCGTTTCGGCAAAAATGGCGCCGGGCCAAATCAAGGCTCAACTTTCAAAAAAAGTATGCCCACTTCGGCCGGAATTATCTTTCAGAAAGGAAACTTTTCATGAACCATAACTGGAACGAGGATCCCAGGATCCGGACCATGAACCCGGAGAAGATACAGTTTCTTTCGGAACTGACCGGGCAGATCCGAAAAACGCCTAAAAACCAAATGATGAACCGTTTCCTGTCCATGACTCTGGAGGCCCAGAAACGCGGCGTCTCCTTTTCCGACCAGGAAACGGAACTGCTGGCGGAGATCCTGATCGACTATATGGATCCCGCCGACCGGGGAAAAATAGATCTGCTGCGGATGCTGTCCAGGAAAATAGCCGGTCAGACGCAGAAAGAACGCCGGTGACCGATCAAAAAACACGGGGCCGCAGGTCCGTCCGGATCCTGCAGAAGCCCCGTGTCTGTCTGATCAAATGTTTGCTATGGAACCATCAGCGGTTCGATCACAACCGTCCCGGCCGCCTGTCCCGCCGTCTTTCTCGCGCCGCTCGCGTCCACCTCGAAACCGTCCGGCGTCGTCTCATTGGCGTACATGGCCCCGTAAGGACGCTGGCCAGCCGTAGACATCTCCCACTGCCCGCTCTGGGCGTTCCAGACCTGTCTCGGCGTGGGAGCGGTCGGATTCAGATAATACTGGAGACCGCCGACAGTCTGCCAGCCGGTCAGCATGGCTCCGTTTGCCGCCAGATAATACCAGTAACCGCCGTCCCAGAGCCAGCCGGTCAGCATAGTCCCCGTCTCCGGCCGGAGATAATACCATATGTTCTGATCCAGAATCCACCCGGTCGCCATCGCACCGCTGGCCGTCAGGTAATACCAGGAATTCTGATCCCAGCACCAGCCGGTGTTCATGATTCCGTCGGCGCCGATATGGTACCATAAACCGCCTTTGTAGATCCAGGTATTTTTCGCGTAAATTCCCGTAGGAAGCTTAAACCTCCAAAGCGTATTTTCCTGCACCCAGGATCCCTGGGTCTCGACCGCTTCTTTCTGCGGGAGCAGATAAACGGCCGTGCCGGACGCAGTGTCCCTGGGCACATTGCTCGAACGTGTTACGCGGCTCCCGCCGCCTCCGGAACTGCTCGGACGGCTGCCGGAACTGCTCGAACTACCGCCGGAACTGCTCGAACTACCGCCGGAACTGCCGGATTGGCTGCCGGAATTCCCCGGCGAGGGATCTTTTTCCGCTTCGGCGCTTCCGGTCATCCCGAACGTGCTTCCATGGACCGACACGATGTCATAGAGTTCTCCGTCGGCAGCCAGGCTGGCGCGTTCCACCATAACCTGTATCTCCTGGGGAGAGGTTACCGTCAGGGTCCCCAGCTTCTGCTCTTTGCCGATCTCCAGCAGGCCCTGTGTGTCCGCCGCTATGATGGTCAGCATCCCGCTCATGGGGTCATAGACAAAATCCTGCACGGCCGCTTCCCGCCAGGCGCTGTCAAACTCGAACTTCACCTCTTCGGCGCCGATCGGTTCTTCCGCGGAGACCGTAACCTGCATCTGCAGGGCTGAAATATCTCCGATATTCTCCCGGGTCGCCAGTTCCAGGGACAGGACCGCCTGCCCTTTCCGGGAACCGCTCTGCCAGGAAGCCGCTCCGTTGACGGATTTCACCTCCGCTTCCGGTTCGGCGGCCCTGGCCCCGATCGCCTTTCCGCATAACAGCGGTATACATACCAGCATCAGATAAACGGCGCATAATTTCTTATTCACGATCTGCCACCTCCATTTCCGGCATCCAGCACGATCTCAGGCAGTTCCCGGGGAACTTCCGTAAACAGGGTCGTGCTGACCAGGCGTTCTCCCTCATTGGTCTCGGCGTCGTCCACCCGGTACAGTTCCACCCGCACTTTCTCCGGCAGTACCTGCGGAATGTACTGCGGTTCGATATAATAGACCCATTTGCCGTCGCTGACTTCTCCCAGGAGGCCGTTGCCCTCCGGGACCGGCGCGAAAATGATCTGCTCCGCTCTGAGATCATCCTGATCCGTTCCGCCCACGAGCTTTCCGTTTTCATCCCATACCGTGACCACGTTAAACGCAGGATGGCCCGCGTATACGCCGGTAAAGATCAGGGAACCGGCCGGGATCAATACCTCGCCTTTCTCATTCTTATAATCGGTCTGCAGCCTGCCGATGCCATCCGGCAGCAGCTCCACGTTGTCGCCGGTCTGACCCAGCAGAGACAGTTCGCTGACCGTCAGTTCCGCTCCGCCCTGCCCTTTCGCCACCAGGCGCACGTAGGAGGCGTCATAGGAGTAGAGATTCGTCGCATCGTGGAAATAGATTTTCTGCCGCCCGTCATTCAGCGTGAACCGGCTCTCTGCCGTCTTCACTTTCGTCCAGTCTCCCGCGCCGGTATTGCTGACGTAGATCTCAAACGCTTCGATGGCTTTGCCGGAGGAAACCGCGTAGGTCAGGCCCGTGATCGTTTCCTCCTGATTCAGGCAGAGGATGATCTCCGGATCCGTACCCTTGGCCGTGCTTCCCGTAAACCCTGTAACCTCGCTGCCGTCAATCATCAGTTCCGTACCGGGTTGCTCCGTGGTATCCGGATGGTACTGGTCCGGATCCTCGAGACTGTCGTTCGTCATATTGGTGCGGACCTCCCACAGGCTCTTATCCAGGCTGCCGTCATGCTCCACTTTTACGGAACCGATCTCCGTCCGGACGGTGGGATTCAGCCACTGGTCGTAACCGACCGCCTCATAGGTAAACGCGCGGTGATTGACCGTACCGATCACGTCCGTAAACTCCGCCGTCCCCGCCTGGGCGTAAGCATAGCCGACCGGACGCCGGACGATCTGGTCCTTGATCCTCTCATAGCGGAAGATCTCGTACATCCAGATGTCCTCTCCGCCGTCCGCGGACAGGGAAAGCGTCACCTGATTGCCGCCCGTCTGGTAGGACACGCTGCCCTTTACAGCCGCGTTCTGCGCCAGATTCCGGTACGCGCCCTCCCGGAGCTGCTCCGCCCGGGTCCCGTCATTGGCGAACCAGATGCCCCTGGTCTCCTCGTCAAACTGCTCCGCGTAGAAAATGGTTCCCGCGTCCGGTTCCAGGCCCCATCTGCGGAAGAATTCCAGCAGGTTTTTCTGGGCCGCCGCCGTCGCCAGGCGCATCAGCTTATTATCGGTATCGGCCTTATCCAGAACCAGCTTATTGTATGTCCCGCCGGGCGCCGACGCCGGGTTCCTGGCGTAGGAATCCGCCCTGGCAAAGAACAGATTGGCCAGCTGCTCCTCGTTCTTGTCAAAGGTCTTGTAATTGTATCCGCCCAGATCGTAAGCCAGATGCAGCTGCCAGTACATGGCCAGCTGGACGAAGACGTTATTGGCCTTGCCTTTCACGCCGGAAGTCACCTTGGCGAACACATCGTCGTACTTGAACCGCACCGTTTCATTGTCGTCGTGCGCCTGGGCCAGCACCGAAAAGTAGTTGTTCGTCACCTCGGCCACGGCGTAAGCGCCCTCGTTGATCTCATGGCCGATCTCGTGGGCGATGCCCCAGCCGAAATAGCCGCCGCTTATATATTGCCCGCTCTCGGTCCTCGCTACCGGCACGCCGCCCATCATGCCGGCCAGCTCCGGCCATTCGATGCCGATATGTTTGCCGCCGGCGTACATAAACGCCCCCGCGAACATCCGCTGGTAGCGGATATTCAGACGTCCGATGGGCACGCGGTTATACACAGGCGCGTCGGGATCCTCGCTCAGTCCTTTATGCTGATAGAACAGATACACCATCTCGTCAAACGCTTTCATGGACTGATCCAGCTTTTCCGCCATCGCCTCGATGCTGCCGCCGCCCAGACCATTCAGCACCTGAGCCGCGGAAGTGGAGATCATGCCGTAGCGCGTCACAATGTCCGTCCCCTGATAGATGCAGTTCTTCGGATCCCATTCGTAGGCTTTATGGTCCTGCTTATGCTGCGATTCGGCCGCGTCGTTCTGGGCTTTCACCTCTTCCAGATACGCCGTGATCCGCGCCGTGCGCTCCTCCTGAGTCAGTTCGTCGGACAGATCCAGCGCCGCCGTCTTGTGCCCGCCGCTGACCCGGACGCCGTACTGCTCTTTTCCGGCTTCTCCGGTATATTCGATATACAGCTGGCCTCCGCGTTCCAGGTCCATGTCGTCCAGAGCCTCGACCGTGATCTCATTGGCTCCGGCTTTCAGGTAGCCCAGGGATTTGAACACCGCGGCGGAACTGCCGTGATACTGGGACAGTATCAGCTCCAGCCTGGTCGCGTCGCCGTCCCGGTGATCGGGGCCGCCTACGTAGACCGTCAGCGTCTCTCCCGCCAGAGCCGTCACGCCCAGCGGCTGATAGGTATTCAGTCCGCCCCGGAACGTGATATGGCTGTCGGAGCGGGTCGTATCTTTGGCGTCCACCAGCAGGATCTCCGCGTCCAGCCCGCCGTCACGGAGGATCTTCTCCGCGTTCTTCAGCTCCGCCTCCAGCTCAGTCCGCTTCGGATGATACTCTTGGCTGACCGGATCCACCGTATTCAGCCTCCTGCGCAGCGCGTCGATCTGCGCCTGGGTCACGCCCTCGCGCAGGCTGATATGGTACACATCCGCATACAGGTCCATGATCTCGTGTTCCAGCGGATCGTAATAATAGAATTTCATCTCCGCGACGCTGATGCGCCGGGCGCTCCCGTAGCTGTTGGTCAGCGCGAGCTGCACCCGCCTGGCCGTAAACGGTTCCTCGGTCTGGAACACATAGTAGGCTTTCTGGTTGCTGGTCTTGCGCCGCAATGTGGCCGGCAGGCTGTGTTTTTCTCCAGAGTCCGTCCAATAGTACAGCGTGGCCGCGGTCAGCGCGTAGGTCTGCTCGTAGTCCGGGATCACCACGATCGTATCCATCTCATATTCCCGGTCCAGCGTCACGATCGGGGCCTTGTCCTCTCCCGGATAGGAATAACCCGCGTCCCAGTCGCCGCGCACCCAGGCCGTGTTGTAATCCCCGTCCGCCACGTCAAAGGCATGGTCGCCGTCGCCACCGTAGGTTACCGCCTCCACATGGGCCGTCGCTTTCTGTCCCTTGACGACCGTATTGATCAGCTTGTAATTGGGCGTCTCCGGCGGACTCAGGCTGACGGTCCTGGATTTATAATGAAGCGACTGGGGTCCCTCGCCCAGGCGGTTGGTACCGGTCAGGTAGATCTCGTACTCTGTCTCGTTCTTGAGGCCTTTGAGCTCGTACTGATTGGCGGCGATATCCGCGACTTTCTTAAATCCGCTCCCGGAATCGGCCACGGCCCGGTAATAGAGCGTGTACGTATCGGTGCTGTCCATCTTCTTCCAGGCGACGGTCATTTTCTCATAGCCGCCGGTCAGCACCAGGTTCTCCGGCGCGGGCGGCAGGCTCAGCGCCACCGGCTTTGCCTCCACGACCGCCGCTTTGCTCCTCCACATCCCGTTGACCGAACGGATCTCCACCCGGTAGGAATTGCCGTTGACCAGCTTGCCGCTGCCCAGGCTCTCGACTTTCAGCTCCGTCGTGTTCTGCACGTCATGGGTCTGGGACAGTTCCGCTCCGTCCTTATTGACGCCGGACACAGTGACTTCATAGCTGACCACATTCGGCATGTTCTTCCAGCTCAGAGAGAACGATGCGTCGCTGTTCTTCACGGCCACGCGCTCCGGGATGGACATCGGCGCTTCCGGGATCCGGTCCGCCATGTCATCATAAAACTCCACTCTCGAAATATCTGCCAGGCTGCCTCCGGAAAGGGTCTTCGTCACCTGGATCGAGATCTTTTTAACCGCTTTCTGGCCGCCCAGATCGATGACGACCGGCAGTCCCTGCAGCATCTCGCCGTCGTCGCCGGCCGCCAGCAGCGCGAACCGGGCCGCGATCGCGCGGACCAGACTCTTAACCTGGCCGTTTTCCACCAGGAACGTCCTCTCCGTCCCATCTTCCATCTGCACCGTGACCGTACCGTCCACGATGCTGCCGCCGGAACCGGGCTGCGGTTCGACCACAAAACCCTCCATCGTCTTCGGGGCCGCGAACTCCGCCGACACGGTCACAGGGTTGTCCTCGCTGATATTGCCCTGATTGGCCGGAGACAGTTCCAACGCCTTTTCCGGCGACGCGGTGCCGGCGAAGATCTGTTTTACCGTCGCGCCGTCGCCGCCGACCAGCGTCGTGCTGTCTTCCACACCCTCGATCTCATCCTCGCTGACATACAGCGTATGGAGCGTCTTCGCCTGCGCCGGAGCTTCCCGCACATCGTAATATCTGGCGAACGCGTCCATATCCAGCAGATCCACTTTCCCGTCGCCGTTCAGATCGGCCCGGACATACAGCGGGTCCGTATCCAGCGCCGTATCCGCCGACACGAAGCGCATCAGTTCCTGCCGGTCTTTCTCATCCAGCAGATCGTCGTCGTTGAGATCGCCCATGGGCAGCAGGCCGAACTTTCCCGCCATATCCGCGGAATACCCGTGCCTGGCAGGATCGTCGTTCATCAATAACAGGGTGTTTCTCCCCGCGCGGATCTCTATGTCCGTCTGCTCATAAGGCAGGTACGAAGTTTCCGGCAGAGGTGCGTCCGCATCTCCCTCCATTTTGAGCGGGACCAACCGCAGATCGTACCGTCCCGGCGCGGCTGTAACCTGACACCCTGTTTGCACATATGTATCGCCGGAGGTTGCTTTCAGCTCCATCCGGTCGCTTTGACAGACCAGCGTCCTTTCCTCCGCGGAATCGCCTCTCAGATACAGCTCCGCCTGCCAATACGATGCCTGAGACGGAACCACGCCGTGGATCTCAATCTCTAAGATCCCCTCCGGATCCAGTTCCAAATTCCGCGCCGCCGTCATGAGGTTTGCCGTCAGCCAGCCCGGCTGCACCGCGTTGGAGGGAGTCGCAGGTCCCTCCTGCGATTCATCCAACGGCCCTGCCGGTTCCGGCTGCCGTTCGTCTTCCTCCGGCAATTTATTCGGGGAATCGGCTGTTCCCGGCCGCGGCTCGTCCTCCGGCGGCTGCGTGTCGGAGGGAGTCGCCGGTTCTGCCGGATAAACCGCATTGCCGGGCGTCGCCGTCTCTGTCTCTCCGTAATTTTCAAACTCATCGCCGATGCCCGTGCGCCTGTCCCCGCCGGTCCCGTCCTCCCGCTGAGGAGCCGACTGCGTTTCCTCCGCCGCTTCCACGCCGGGCAGAGAGGCCAGCGCGCCGGTCGGACCTTGCAGCGCCATAAGAAACGCCATAAAAATCGCGGTCTTTCGTTTCATACGAATCTCCTTTTTGATAACCTATTTTCGATATTTAACCTATTATAACATTTCCCATGTAACCTATCAACCAATTTTTGCATATTTCCCATACTCTGACAAAAAGCGGCGCAGACGACGCAGACCATGCCGCAGAAACGCCGCGGCAGAAAACGTCAAAAGGCGGAAGCCAAGCTCGCTTCCGCCTTTTCCCGCTCCAAATTTTCTTCCGGACGGTCTCATTATAGATCCGGTCTTTTTCAAGACCGTCATTTCGCCCTGCTCATATCCAGCAGCTTCTGCCGCAGCTCTCCCTCGATCCGCTTCAGCTCTTTCTCTGCCTCGCGGCGTTTCTGGCGGCCTTCCTCCTGGATCTTCATCACATCGTCCAGCGTGGAGATCAGCGTCTGATTGGTGGTCTTCAGCGTCTCGATATCCACGATGCCGCGCTCCGACTCCCGGGCGGTCTCCACCGTGGCCAGCTTCAGCATCTCGGCGTTTTTCTTCAGCAGTTCGTTGGTGGTATCCGACACCTGCCTCTGTGCCCTGGCCGCTTCCGTAGAATGATTGAGGCCCACGGCGATCACCATCTGCGTCTTCCAGAGCGGGATCGTATTGACCAGCGTGGACTGGATCTTCTCCGACATCACCGTATCGTTGTTCTGGACCAGCCGGATCTGCGGCGCCATCTGCAGGGAAACCATGCGGGTCAGCTCCAGGTCATGGAGTTTTTTATCGAAACGGTCGCACAGGTTCGACAGATCGGTAGCCGCCTGGGTATCCTCCGGCAGGCCGGTCTCTTCCGCTTTTTTCAGAGCCGCCGGCAGATCATTCTCCCGCACTTCGTTCAGTTTTTTCTTGCCGGCCAGGATATACATGGACAACTCTTTCAGATACGTCAAGTTCATCTCATACATCCGGTCCATCATGGCTACGTCTTTCAGCAGCTGGACCTGATGGCCCTCCAGCATTTTCGAAACGCGGTTGACGTTGACCTCCGCTTTTTCATATTTTGCTTTTATGTTGGTCAGCTTATTGGTATTCTTTTTGAAGATGCCGAGAAATCCCTTTTCCTCCTCCTCGTCCATCCCTTTCAGCTCTCCCACCAGGTCCGTCAGCATCTGCCCGACTTCGCCCAGGTCTTTCGTCTTGATATGCTCTAAGGCCGTGTCGGAGAAATCCGCGATCTTTTTCTGCGCCCCCGCGCCGTACTGGAGTACCAGGTTCGAATCGGTCAGATCGATCCGCTCCGCGAAATCCTCCACCATCTGCCTCTCCTTAGAAGTCAGAGACGCCATCATGTCCACGGTCTCCTGATCCGCGGCGGGCGGCTTGGGCGCTTCCACCGCCGGAGGCGCGGCGGCCTCCTCGCCGGGCAGCACCAGCTCCGGCATACCGATCTCCATTTTTTTCAGTTCTTCTTCAAAATCGTTTCCCATCTGCTTTCCCTCCCTACAGTTTATTGTCTGTTTCTCCCCGCCCAGGGGTTAACTCTCGTCCGCATCCGATTTTCCGTCCCACTGGAAGTCTTTCTCCGTCAATCCCTCCCGCGCCAGCATCGTCTGCAGCACGGAAGCGTCCGTCATCACATCGAAAGCGGTATCCTCATACATATCGTCCAGGAGCTTTTCGAACGCGCCGTTGATCGTGTCCATCGTCGCCTCGATCTCCGCTTTCGCTTTTTTAATGTTGTCGCCCGGAAATTCTACCGCCGTAAATTCCTGGTACGCTTTCACCAGCTTCACGGTCGTGGGCAGGTAATATTCCATAAAACGCTCCAGTTCGTCCAGCTGATCCGGATATCTCCGAAGCGTCCCGAACAGTCTTTCCAGAATCTGATCCAGCCGCAGGAGCTTCTGCGTCATCTCACAGCCCTCCGGCAGCGCCTCTCTGAGATGGTCCAGACTCTCCATGTATTCCTCGCCGCGGGCTATGGCCTCGTCGACGGCCGCGTTTCCGGTGCTTCTGTCCGTCTGAGAACCGGTTCCGTCGCCGCCATCCCCGTTTTCATCCGGCATTTTTTCACCGTTTTCAAACGCGTCCACCCCGCCGGCTCCTTTCTCATAAGCCTGTCCCTCATGCCACCGGGCCTCCGTCCTGTCTCTCTCCCGGCGCGCCTCTTCACGCCGTTTTTCCTCTTTTATGACCCGCTGTTCTTCCTGCTGCCGGCGGTACTGGCGGTAGGCTTCATCGTCCAGCATCAGGCAGGTCCCCTCGTCGTCCATCCGCGCTTCCGGCAGCATCCCGGCGATCAGGATCTTCTTCATATCTTTCTGCACGAACTGCTCGCTGCGCCCGCTGACCTGGCTCAGCCGCTTTATTTCACAGCGGGATTTTCCCAGACGCTTCATCTCCTCCACATATCTCTGGAGACGTTCGACCCGTCCGCAGCGCTGCTGTCCCAGGACCAGCAAAGCGGCCGAGGATACGGTCAGCGCTCCCAGAAAAGCGAACACCCCCCAGGCCCATCCGCCGTCCAAAGCGATCAAGGCCACGAACAACGACGTCAGCGCAGATATACCGAAAATGACGCTGCCAACACCGCCGAACACGGACATCAGCGTCCCCGATATCTTTCCTTTCCATTTGACGCGAATCCTGAGCGGCTTCGGCATATTGCTCCAGCGCCAGTCCGTCTGGATCTCCCGGCCATTCGCCTGCGTGTTCGCCGCCGCGTTCCAGCCGCCGGAGCTTGCCCGCGTGTTCGCCGCCGCGTTCCAGCGGTCAAACTGCTGCCGGGCCTCCGTCAGGGCGGAATCCACCGTATCCTTGATCGCCTGGTTCAGCGTATCAAACTCCGCCGAATCCAGCGCCCTGGAAACTTCTTTTCGGATCTTCTCCGCAATATCCTCCACCGCTCATTCTCCTTTCTGACTGCGCCGCTTTACTGCAGCAAAAAATTCCCTATACAGTACGCCAGGAACAAAAGCATACCTGCGTTGCCGAAAACGACCGCCCAGCAGCGGTTCGCCGGGATCTGCCAGTCCGTCCGCTTAAAATACACCTGCCGCCGGAAAACGATCAGCAGGATCACGCCGAAGATCATGCACAAAAACTCCGCGAACAGATTCCCATACACCATCAGCGCGCCGGCCAGTTCATCCGTCTCCATATACTTGATCATGGCCATCGGCACGATGCTGCCCAGGAAATTGATCAGCATATGCAGAGCGACCGTATAACGGAGCCGCCCCGTGCGCAGATAGACATAGGCGAAGATCACGCCCAGGGCAAAGGCGTAAAAGAACTGGAAAAAATTTCCATGGGCCAGTCCGAACAGCGTTCCGGACAAAAGCACCGCCAAAAGCTGTCCGTAGGGAACGATCCGGTCCAGCAAAAGCTTCCGGAACAAAAATTCCTCCACGATTGGCGCGGCTACCACCGCTGCCAAAAACACCTGCCAGATATCCATGCTCAGGATCAGTTCCTGCACGCTGTTGACCATGGACTCGCCCGTCAGCAGGCTGACGATCAGCATCAGGAACTGACCGATCAGATTGCCCAGGAACATAAAGCCGACGCTGACAATCAGGATTCCCAAAAAACGGGCGCCGCCCACCGGCCTCGTCCCCACCGGTCCCCGCTTGGGAACCGTCCGGATCACCAGATAGGCGACCGGCAGAGCCAGCGGGTACATGCTCAGCATACTCAGCATCATCGCGAAGCCGCCCCAGGGCCCATCCGCGTAATCCTGCAGCAAAAAGACCGCCAGAAACTCGGAGAGCATCCCTATCACAAAGAACAGCGTATAAGCCAGGCCGATCCTGGAAAAGCATTTCCGCGCGGCACGGGGATCCGCCGCCCCGCCATATATTCCATTCCCGTCCATAACCGTCCCCCCAGTCAAAATCTCCGTCGAACAACTTTATCCGATCCTGCGCCGGCATTCGCTCAGGCACTGCCGCAGGCGGAATTCAAACTCTCGAATCCCTTGGACAGCACCGGGAACGTCTTTACGAAAAGGCAGCGGAACGCCCTGTACCCTGTCGTCACGTCCCGGATCTCGCTGTGGAACAAATGATTTATGAAAAACCGCACCACCGTGTTTCCCGCATTGTGGAACGGCCGTTTATTCTCCGTAAAACAGGTCGAAGAAAGCCGGTCGCCTGCAGCCATACCGGCCCGGCGGCACAAGACCTCCTCCGCCATCTGACGTCCGAACTCCGCCGGGTATGTATCATCCCCGTCGACCATGATATAGCACTGAGCGTCGATCTCGCGGAACATCCTGCGGAGCACCGCTCCCTTTCCCTGGCACGGCTCATAACGCACGATGCTGCCGCCTCTCCGGCGGTCTCGTCCGTATGGTCCGCAGAATGGTTGTCGTACACATAAACTGCCGCCTCCGGCAGCTCCCTCTTTCAATCCGTTACTGCTTCAGCGATCGTCCTGCTCGCATTGGTTTCTTTATCCCGAAAACCCCGGCGGCACCGCCGCCGGGGTCAATGTTTGGTCCTGTGCCCGATCCTCCCGCAGAAGATCAGTTATCCGCATCCTCCAGGCTGGCCGCTCTCGCCTCGACCTCTTTCTTCTGGATATCGCCGGGAGCCTGCTCATAGCGGCTGAACTCATACTGATACACGCCGATGCCGCCGGTCATGGAACGGAGGTCCGTATTGTAGCCGAACATCTCGGACATCGGAACGTCCGCCTCAATGATCTGCTTGCCGTGATGATCCGAAGTCATGCCCAGCACACGGCCGCGGCGGCGGTTCAGATCGCCCATGATATCGCCGGTAAATCTATCCGGAACCGTCACTTTCACAGACGCGATGGGCTCCAGAAGCACCGGGTTCGCTTCCATGAACGCTTTCTTAAACGCCAGGCTGGCCGCCATCTTGAACGCCATTTCGGAAGAGTCCACCGGATGGTAAGAACCGTCCAGCAGGACCGTCTTCAGTCCTACTACCGGATATCCGGCCAGCGGTCCTTTCAGGACGCATTCCTGGATGCCTTTCTCGACCGCCGGGAAGTAGTTCCTCGGAACGGCGCCGCCGAATACCTGCTCCTCGAAAACATACGGGGTCTCCAGGTCGCCGGAGGGCTCAAAGGACATCTTCACGTCGCCGTACTGGCCGTGGCCGCCAGTCTGCTTCTTATACTTGCCCTGGGCCTCCACTTTCTTGCGCAGGGTCTCGCGGAACGCGAATTTCGGCTTGGACAGCTCGATCTCGACTTTATAACGGTTCTGCAGCTTGCTGACCACGACCTCCAGCTGCTGGTCGCCGATGCCGTAAAGCAGGGTCTGGCGGTTCTCCTTATCGCCCACCATCTTTAAGGTCTGATCCTCGTCCATCAGCTTCTGCAGGGCGCTGGCCACCTTGTCGTCGTCGCCCTTGGTCTTGGTGGTATAGCGCATGTAGGTATAGGGAGTGGAGATCTCCGGTTTATGATACAGAATCGGGGCGGTCCGAACGGCCAGCGTGTCGCCGGTCTGGGTCACATTCAATTTCGCAACCGCGCCGATATCGCCAGCTTTCAGCTCCGGAAGCTCGATCTGCTCCTTGCCGCGCAGAGTATAGACCTTGCCGATCCTCTCCTCTGTCTCTTTATTCACATTGTAGGACGCCATATCCGGTTTCAGCGTGCCCGTGCAGACTTTCACCAGGGAATATTTGCCGATGAACGGGTCCACAATGGTCTTGAACACGCGCATGGACAGGGACACGTCGTCGTTGTATTTGGCCACGAAGCGCTCGCCGGTGGAGATATCCACGCCGATGCACTCGAAATGGTCCGGCGACGGCAGATACTTGTCCACCGCCTGCAGAAGCATCTTCGCGCCCTGGGCATTGATGCCGCTGCCGAGCATCACCGGTACGATGCTGCCATTGATCACGTTCTCACGCAGAGCGGAAGAAATCTCCTGATAGGTGAACTCCTCGCCGGAGAAATACCGCTCCATGAATTCCTCGTTCGTCTCCGCCACGGCCTCCATCAGCGCCTCGCGGTAAATGTTCAGGTTCTTCTCGCAGTATTCCGGGATCGGGCACTCCTGATAATCGCTGAGGTTCGTGAACCGGCGGCCGCCCATCTTCACCACGTTCACA
>CANQYH010000032.1 GCA_947628025.1 uncultured Lachnospiraceae bacterium
CCACGACCACCAGCCCGTCGTCCCAGGCCGCGTTCACCCCCTGGACCAGCGCTGAATTCTCGCTCATATATTTTCTGGAATAGGATCCCACCGATATATTTACGATGCGGATCCCCAATTCTTCCTTGTGTTCCCGGATCCAGCGGAGCCCCATCAGGACGTCCGAGGCATAGCCCCCGCCTTTGGAATCCAGCACTTTCACGGAAATTAGGCTGCAGCCGGGAGCGATTCCCCGGTACCTGCCGCCGGACGCGCAGCCGTTTCCCCCTATAATCGCGGAAATATGGGTGCCGTGTCCATTGTCGTCATAAGGTTCCCGTCTTCGATGCAGCACGTCAAAAAAGGCCGTGACCCGTGTTCCGAAATCTTCATGGGGAAAAATACCCGTATCCAGGACAGCCACCCCGATCCCCCGGCCGGTCAGGCCTGAGCGTTCAGGCTCATAACATTGTATCAGTTCTCTCGCCTGATTCAAGGTCTTCCATCCTCAAATATCCCCTTTTTATTAGATTATTCCCGAACGTGCAAATGGTTTCCTGCCCTGTAAAAACCGTTTAAAAAAGTCTTTCGGCAGAAATTAAGAATTTCTTCTGAATTTATTTCGACATTCTAAATTTTTTTTGGCGGCACTTATGCTATACTGCTTTCAACGAGATAATTACTCCCAATCACACCCCCTTTATCCTTTTTGATTTTAACTCCTTACAAAAAAACCTGCCGCGCGGCAGGTTTTTTTGGTCCTGTTTGGATTCTGTTTTGGTTCCGTCCGGCTACAGATATCTGCCCATGATCCCGCAGAAATCAAACGTAGCGAAATAGTCTTTCGGCGTTTCGGCCCGCCGGATCAGTTCGGTCTCCCCGTTTTCTTTCAGGAGGATCTCCGCTGACCTCAGTTTTCCGTTATAATTGTATCCCATGGAATAACCGTGGGCCCCGGTGTCGTGGATCACCAGCAGATCGCCCATGGAGATCTCCGGAAGCATCCGGTCCACGGCAAATTTATCGTTGTTCTCGCAGAGAGAACCGACCACGTCGTACTTGTGGTCGCAGGGAGCCTGTTCCTTTCCCATCACCGTGATATGGTGGTACGCGCCGTATATGGCCGGGCGCATCAGGTTCACCGCGCAGGCGTCCACGCCGATGTATTCCTTATAAGTGTGCTTTTCGTGGATCGCCCTGGTCACGAGGCAGCCGTAGGGAGCCAGCATAAAGCGGCCCATCTCCGTATAGATCGCCACGTCGCCCATGCCCGCCGGTACCAGCACTTCCTCGTACACCCTGCGCACGCCCTCGCCAATCGCCAGGATGTCGTTGGGCTCCTGCTCCGGCCGGTAAGCCACGCCCACGCCGCCGGACAGATTGATAAACGCCACTTTTGCGCCGGTTTCCTGCTGCAGCTTCACCGCCAGCTCGAACAGGGTCTTCGCCAGCATCGGGTAATACTCGTTCGTCACCGTGTTGCTGGCCAGGAACGCATGGATGCCGAACCGCTTCGCGCCTTTTTCTTTGAGGATGCGGAACGCCTCGAAGATCTGCTCCGTGGTCATGCCATACTTGGCGTCGCCGGGATTGTCCATGATGCCGTTGCTCATCGTAAATACGCCGCCCGGATTGTAGCGGCAGCTGACTGTCTCCGGGATAAACCCCAGCGTTTCCTCCAGGCACGGAATATGCGTGATATCGTCCAGATTGATGATGCCGCCCAATTCGTGCGCAAACTTAAATTCCTCCGGGGGCGTATCGTTGGACGAGAACATGATCTCCTGCCCATGGAATCCGCAGGCGTCCGACATCATCAGCTCCGTCATCGAGGAGCAGTCGGTCCCGCAGCCGTATTCTTTCAATATTTTTAAAATGAACGGATTCGGCGTCGCCTTGACCGCGAAATACTCCCGAAAGCCCGGATTCCAGGCAAACGCTGCCTTTACTTTCTCCGCATTCTCCCGGATGCCTCTCTCGTCATACAGATGAAACGGCGTCGGGTATTTTTCCGTGATCTCTTTTAATTGTTCCAGAGTTACAAACGGTTTCTTTTCCATCGTAATTTGATTCCTTTCGCTGCTTGCTGCTTCAATGACCGCCTGCAGCCCCATCCACATTATGACACATTGACGATCCGCATCATATTAGTATGAGCCGCCGGCTGATCTTTCCGATCATAATTGACCAGTCCCGCCGTCACCACCGCGATGTCTCCCGACTGGAACACGCCTTTTTCTTTCAGGTACTCAATCGAGGACGCGATCAGGGCGTCGGTGGATTCGGAGCGCATGGCCAGATACGGACGCACGCCCCAGTAGATCTGCATCTGCCGCACCGCGCTGGCCGCCGGGGACATGCCGATGATCTGCACGCCGGATCTCCATTTGGACAGCAGACGGGCCGTGAACCCGCTGATGCTGGGCGCCACGATCGCGCGTGCTCCCAGGTCGTGGGCCGTGGACACCGAGGAGAAGCAGACCGCGTTGGAAATAATGGACCGGTTGGAATCCGTCACCTGGCGGCTGCGGTACGCCGTATAGTCCAGATGGGACTCCGCCTCCACGCAAATCTCCACCATCATCTTCAGGGCTTCCACCGGATATTTGCCGGCCGCCGTCTCGCCGGAGAGCATGACCACGTCGGTCCCCTCCGCCACGGCCTCGGACACGTCCGTCACCTCCGCACGGGTGGGACGGGGATTGCGGATCATCGAATCCAGCATCTGGGTAGCCGTGATGACCGGCTTGCAGGCCTCGTTGCATTTGCGGATGATCGTTTTCTGGATAAATGGCACCTTCTGGGCCGGGATCTCCACGCCCAGATCGCCGCGGGCTACCATAATGCCGTCGCTGGCTGCGATGATATCGTCCAGATTCTCCAGTCCCTCCGCGTTCTCGATCTTGGAGATGACCATGATATGGGAATCATATTTTTTCAGGATCTCTTTGATCTCCAGCACCGCCTCGGCAGACCGCACAAACGAAGCCGCGATAAAATCGAAGCCCTGCTCGATGCCGAACACGATGTCTTCTTTGTCTTTATCCGTCAGCGCCGGCAGTTTCACCTTGACGCCGGGTACGTTTACGCCTTTCTGGCTGCCCAGCTCTCCGCCGTTGACCACCAGGCAGGAGATATCCTCCCCCTCGATCTGATTCACTTTCAGTTCGATCAGGCCGTCGTCGATCAGGATCCGGTCGCCTGGCTTTACGTCCTCCGCCAGCCCGGAATAGTTGATATGGCAGATCTGCTGGTCGCACTCGGTCTCCCGGGTGGTCAGCGTGTAGATCTGTCCCGCAAACAGAGAGATCTTGCCGCCGCCTTTCACGCGTCCCGTGCGGATCTCCGGCCCTTTGGTGTCCAGAAGCGCCGCCACCGGCACGTCCAGCTCGCTGCGGATCTGCTTTAACTGATCCAGCCGGGCTTTCTGTTCCTCATGAGTGCCGTGAGAAAAATTGAACCGGGCGATGTCCATGCCGTACCTCACCAGATCCATCATCACATTCCTGTCGTCGGAGCTGGGCCCCATGGTGCAGATGATCTTCGTTTTCTTCATATATGATTCCCTCCTGCATAATAATAGACTCTGCCCGCAAAACTCTGTCTCACTGCATCGGAGTTCCCGGCTGCTCTGTCACATGCTGGTGCGTATACAGATGGTCCTGGCAGTATTCCAGGCCGCCCGCACATTTGGAACAATAACGGAACTCCAGGTCTTCCCCGTCCTTCTCCGTCCGTCCGCAGACCGCGCAGCGGTGCCGGACGCCGCCCGACGGCAATATCTTCGTCTGAGTGCGGAAATCCCGCCTCCGCTTCACCTCTTTGGGCGAATAGCGGCTCAAATTCCTGGTCATCAAAAAGAAGATCAGGAAATTCGCCAGCGACAAGACGATGGCGCACCGCTCGGCCGCTCCGCCCACGATAAAACCGTAGAGGAAGAACAGGCCGTCAAACACCGCCAGCACTTTCGCTTTCACCGGAATCACCATAAACAGCAGAAACTGCAGGTCCGGATACATGGCAGCGAAAGCGAAAAACAGCGAAAGGTTCAGATACGTGGTCGTTAAAAACAAAAGCTGATGGAACGCCAGGTACCCGATCAGGGACGCCAACACATGGCCCAGGATCCCCATAAAGAAATATACGTTGAAGCGGAACGCTCCCCAGGTCCGCTCCAGATTCGTGCCCAGCGAATAATAGAGGGAGAGGGCGATGGCGTTAAAGAGCAGGTCCGACAGCATACTGCCGGCGGACGAACCGATCGGGGACATGGACCCCATCGGAGGATAGATGATAAACGTAACGATCCGCCAGACCTGACCGCGGAGGATCGCGGCGGCGTTTAAACTCAGGTAATTCCAGTACAGCCCCGGCAGGATCATCTGAATCAGGATGCCGATGGCGTAGAGGATCATAATATAATACATCAAATTATGGATCGCGTATCTGCCGAACTTCCGCTCCAATTTCTGAAAGAATTTCATAGTATGACCATTTCCTTTTTCTGTCATTTTTTTGTTAGCTTCATTATAAATTCTGGGCGGGGGTTTGTCAAACTATGCTTTATATTTTTTTCATTTCTTTCCCGATTGTTTTCTTCCTTAATTTATGGTAAACTGAAATCCGACAGGAGCGCTACGGATACGTCCGCATCCGGTTACCGGACCGGCGCTCTTTTTTCCGCATTTTCCGGTTATGCAAAGGAGGCAGGGGTATTTCCCCCGCATATATGAATCAATACCTGACATTAGGGATCGATATAGGTTCGACCACTGTAAAGGCCGTCGTCGCCGCTCCGAACGAAGCGGCGGAAAACGGCTCATACGAAATCCTGTTTGCCGACTATGAACGGCACTACGCCAATATCCAGGACACGCTGGCCGCTCTTCTGAAAAAAGCCCGTGAAGCGCTGGGATCGGTCACGCTCCATCCCATGATCACCGGCTCCGGCGGTCTGACGCTGTCCCGGCACCTCGATATTCCTTTCGTCCAGGAGGTCGTCGCGGTCGCTTCCGCCCTGACGGATTACGCGCCCCGCACCGACGTAGCCATCGAACTGGGCGGCGAGGACGCGAAGATCATTTATTTCACCGGCGGCATCGACCAGCGGATGAACGGGATCTGCGCCGGCGGCACCGGCTCGTTCATCGACCAGATGGCGTCGCTTTTGCAGACGGACGCCGCGGGGCTGAACGAATACGCCAAAGGCTACCAGATGATCTATCCCATCGCGGCCCGCTGCGGCGTGTTCGCCAAATCCGATATCCAGCCGCTGATCAACGAGGGGGCCACCAGAGAAGATCTGGCGGCGTCCATTTTCCAGGCCGTCGTCAACCAGACCATCAGCGGCCTGGCCTGCGGCAAGCCCATCCGCGGCAACGTGGCTTTCCTGGGCGGCCCGCTGCACTTTTTATCGGAGCTGCGCCAGGCTTTTATCCGCACGCTTCATCTGACCGGGGACCAGATCATCGCGCCGGAACATTCGCATCTGTTCGCGGCCCTGGGCGCGGCCATGAACCACCAGGAGGACGTGACCGTATCCCTGGACGCACTGATCGACCGCCTGGAAAACGGCATCCGCATGGCGTCGGAGATCAAGCGCATGGCTCCGCTTTTCAGCAGCCAGGCGGAATATGACGAATTTCTGGCCAGACACAACAAGCACCGGGTAAAGACCGCCCGCCTGGCCGATTACGAGGGAGACTGCTATCTGGGCATCGACGCCGGCTCCACGACGACCAAAGTCGCGCTGGTAGGCAAAGACGGCTCCCTGCTCTATGACTTTTACAGCAATAACAACGGAAGCCCCCTGGCTACGGCCATCCGCGCCATGCGCGAGATCCGGGCCCTGCTCCCGCCGAACGCACGCATCGCCTACTCCTGTTCCACCGGATACGGCGAGGCTCTGTTAAAGGCGGCCTTTCTGCTGGACGAGGGGGAAGTGGAGACCATCTCCCACTACTACGCCGCCAAATTTTTCGAGCCGGACGTAGACTGCATCCTGGACATCGGCGGCCAGGACATGAAATGTATCCGCATCAAGGACAACAGCGTGGACAGCGTCCAGTTAAATGAGGCCTGCTCCTCCGGCTGCGGTTCATTCATCGAAACGTTCGCCAAATCCCTAAACTACGGCGTGGAAGAATTTGCCAAAGAGGCCCTGTTCGCGCCGAATCCCACGGACCTGGGCAGCCGCTGCACCGTGTTTATGAATTCCAACGTAAAGCAGGCCCAGAAAGAGGGCGCCAGCGTGGCCGATATCTCCGCCGGACTGGCTTATTCCGTGATCAAAAACGCACTTTATAAGGTAATCAAGATCACCAGCCCCGCGGACTTAGGCTCCAACGTCGTAGTGCAGGGCGGCACATTCTACAACGACGCCGTGCTGCGCAGCTTCGAGCGGATCTCCGGCTGCGAGGCGGTACGGCCCGATATCGCCGGGATCATGGGCGCGTTCGGCGCAGCCCTGATCGCCAGGGAGCGCCATGAGGGCCAGGCGACGACCATGATGTCCCTGGACGACATCGTACATCTCCATTATCAGACTTCCATGGCCCGCTGCAAAGGCTGCACCAATCACTGCGTATTGACAGTCAATAAATTCGGAGGCGGCCGCCAGTTCATCAGCGGCAACCGCTGCGAAAAGGGGCTGGGCAAGGAAAAAGTGCGCCACGAGATCCCCAATCTGTTTGATTATAAATATCACCGGATCTTCGATTACGAACCTCTGCCCGAGGACCAGGCCCCGCGGGGCGTCATCGGCATCCCGCGCGTCCTGAACTTTTACGAGAATTACCCGTTCTGGGCCACGTTTTTCAGGGAGCTGGGCTTTAGGGTCGTCTTGTCGCCTCAGTCTACCCGCGATATCTACGAGCTGGGCATCGAATCCATTCCCAGCGAGTCCGAGTGCTATCCGGCGAAGCTGGCCCACGGCCATGTAGCGTGGCTCATAAAGCAGGGCGTCAAGACCATTTTCTACCCCTGCATCCCCTATGAACGGAACGAGCAGCCCGGCGCAGGCAACCATTACAACTGCCCCATGGTCACCTCTTACGCGGAGAACATCAAAAACAACATGGAAGAACTGGAAGAAAACCAGATCCGTTTTCTGAATCCGTTCATGGCCTTTACCGACGAGGAGATCCTGACCAAACAGCTGACGACGGAATTTATGAAAGAATTCGGCCCAGGCAAAGAAGCCTCATCCGGAGAGAAAGGAGGCTCCGGCCCCGCAGACGCGGAGAGAACCCTCCCTGCCGGACCGAACCGCGTTTTTGGAACCGCAGTCCCTCCCATGACGGAAGCCGAGATCCGCGCCGCCGCCCACAAAGCCTGGCTGGATCTGGAACAGTGCCGTCTGGATCTGCAGAAAAAGGGCGCGGAGACCATCGCCTGGCTGAAAGAACACAACCGCCGCGGCATCGTACTGGCCGGGCGTCCTTACCATATCGACCCGGAGATCCACCACGGCATCCCGGAGATGATCGCATCCTACGGCATGGCCGTGCTGACCGAGGATTCCGTCTCCCACTTAGGAGAGGTAGAGAGGCCGCTGATCGTCACCGACCAGTGGATGTACCATTCCCGCCTCTACGCGGCCGCTTCCTGCGTGAAACAGAACGACTGCCTGGATCTGATCCAGCTGAATTCGTTCGGCTGCGGCTTAGACGCCGTGACCACCGACCAGGTACACGATATCCTGGCCTCAGCCGGCAAGATCTACACAGTACTGAAGATCGACGAGGTGAACAATCTGGGCGCCGCCAGAATCCGCGTGCGTTCCCTGATCGCCGCCCTCCGGGTGCGGGACAAAAACCATTTCCGCCGGAAAGTCGTTTCCAGCGCCTATAACCGGGCGCTGTTTACGAAAGAGATGAAAAAGACCTACACGATCCTGTGCCCACAGATGTCGCCGATCCATTTCGAACTGCTGGAACCGGCGGTGCGCTCGTTCGGCTATCAGGCGGTCGTGCTGCAGAACCATAACCGCAGCGCCGTCGACGTAGGCCTCCAGTATGTCAATAACGACGCCTGCTATCCGTCGCTGATCGTCATCGGCCAGATCATGGAAGCGCTGCTGTCCGGCAAATACGACCTGGACCACACGGCCGTGATCATGACGCAGACCGGCGGCGGCTGCCGCGCCTCCAATTACATCGGCTTTATCCGCCGCGCGCTGGAAAAAGCGGGGATGTCCCAGATCCCGGTGATCTCCTTAAACCTCAACGGCATGGAACATAACCCGGGCTTCTCGTTTACGCCGGCTCTGCTCATCAAAGCCCTGCAGGCGCTGGTATACGGCGACGTGTTCATGCGGGTACTCTACGCCACCCGGCCCTACGAAGCGGAGCCCGGCTCCGCCAATGCGCTCCACGAGAAATGGAAAGAGCGCTGCATCCAGGCCCTGACAAAGAAAAGCCCGTCCATGGTGGAATTTAACCGCAACGTCCGGGGCATCATCCGGGATTTCGACCGTCTGCCCCGGCTGGACATCCGCAAACCGCGGGTCGGCGTCGTCGGCGAGATCCTCGTGAAGTTCTCGCCGCTGGCCAATAACCATATCGTAGAACTGCTGGAATCGGAGGGCGCCGAGGCTGTAGTGCCGGACCTGATCGATTTCTTCCTGTACTGTTTCTACAACAGCAACTTCAAGGCGGAGCATTTGGGCGGCCGCGCCTCTTCCGCCCGCGTCTGCAACATGGCCATCTCCGTCCTGGAATACCTGCGCAAAACGGCCCGCACGGAGCTGATAAAAAGCGAACATTTCGCGCCCCAGGCCAAGATCGACAAGCTGGCCCATATGGCCGAGGATTTCGTTTCCCTGGGCAATCAGACCGGCGAGGGGTGGTTTTTGACCGGCGAGATGCTGGAGCTGATCCAAAGCGGCGTGAACAACATCGTCTGCACCCAGCCCTTCGGCTGTCTGCCCAACCATATCGTCGGGAAAGGCGTGATCAAGGAACTGCGCAGATCGTACCCGCAGTCCAATATCATCGCCGTGGACTACGATCCGGGCGCCAGCGAGGTGAACCAGCTGAACCGGATCAAGCTGATGCTGGCGACAGCGCAGAAGAATTTAAACGCAGAGAAGCTGTAAACAGCCGTTTTTAGAAAGAGGTTTTATGAGCAAGACAGCTGCAAGATCATGGAAGCATATCTTTGTCCCGCTGCTGACGCTTACGCTTACATTTTTATTTACTCTGACTGTTTCCGCCGGCAGCCGGATCTACGGCAATCTGGCAGACGCCGCGGCCTATTTCCGCGGACAGGCCGATCACTGGCCCCGCGAGATCACCGTCAGGATCTCCGCCGGCGCTTTTCCGGAGTATGTGACTACGGATTGGGGCGCATGGCACGAATTTCGCTACGAGTTTGTGATGAGAGACGAAAAGTCCGGACCGCACGAAATGCTTTGGCACTATGGGATCACCGGAACCAGTGGGAACGAATACATCTCCTGCGGCAGCACAGAGCTGAAACACGACGGATCCGGCAGCTACTATGAACTGGTCTACCGCAGTTCGATCAGCCGGGAAGAAGCCAACGCCATCGACGAAGCCGCCATGCAGGTCATCGATTCTCTCGGCATCCGGGAAGCGACCGACTTCGAAAAGATCAAGGCCGTATACGACTGGCTGCGCGAAGAAGTCGTTTATGGCGGCGGAGAAACCGAATACATCGACCAGACCGCTTACAGCGCCCTCGTAAATCACAGAGCGATCTGTGCGGGATACAGTCTGGCTTTCTGCCGGATCATGGAGTTTCTGGGCATCGACGCGCACTACATTTCCGGGCAGGGCCGGCCGGAAGCCACGCTGGGGCATGTCTGGAACATTGTCAGGCTGAATGGCCAATACTATAACCTTGACGCCACCTGGGACGCGGAACTGGACCGGTACCGTTATTTTCTGACGAACGAAGAAACCTTTTCCTGCGGCGGCACCTACCATGTACGGGACGCCATTTTCCAGAGAGACGCGTTTATGCAGAAATATCCCATGTCCCCCGACAATTATCTGCGCGACGGAGAGGGCGGATTCGGATACGCTGTTTTCGGCGACCGTTTCTCCAGTTTCTCCGCCTGGGCCCGGGACAGCGTCGTCCATCTGAACTGGAGTGCCGTCGAGGGGGTATCCGATTATTACGTGGATTTCTTTGATACGAACAGCGGCAGCTGGAAAACGTTTGGCCTGAACCGTCTTCAGACCTTTCAGTTCGCCTCTTCCGACGGACAGCCCTGCACGCTGCGGATCCGGACCGGCACGGGGATCTTATCGCAGGAACTGACGATCACCCCTGACGCGGAACAGACCGTATCCGAGGGGACCGTCTACCCGTCCGTTCCGTTCATCACATTCTGCCGAAATGCCGGCCCGGGCTGCGTATCGCTGCGCTGGGTCGGGTCCGACGAAGCGGAAAAATATACCGTTTACACCATGAATTACGACGGCAGTTTTCAAGCGTTCTATGAATCGGAACGTCCCGAGACCGTGATCACCGGGCTCCCATCCGGAGAGACCTGCTATTTCTGGATCTGCGCGCACAGTCAGGTACTGACCACTTTTCCCGAATGCAGGTCGGCCCACGCGGTTATCGAATAGCCTCTGAAACATCCGAAAAATCAAAAAGGACTCCTGCAGGATCGCAGCAGTCCTTTTTTTTGCAGTTCCCCCGGCCGCCCTGTGCCGCCGTCATCCGGCGTAGATCGGGTACCGGTCGCAGATCTTTGTCACCTCGGCGCGGATATAATCTGCCTTTGCTTCGAAATCCGTCGCGGCCAGCCAGATACATTCCGCCACTTTCTCCATATCGTCCTCCACCAGGCCGCGGGAAGTCACGGCGGGCGTGCCGATCCGCACGCCGGAGGTCACGAACGGGCTCCTGGGATCGCCGGGAACCGCGTTTTTATTCAGCGTGATATAGACCTGGTCGCAGCGGTTCTGCAGTTCCTTGCCGGAGATATCCATGCCCCGCAGGTCCACCAGCATCAGATGGTTGTCGGTACCGCCGGTCAGGATCTTAAAGCCCTGTCTCTGGAGGGCGTCCGCCAATGCTTTCGCGTTCTTCACGATCTGCTGCTGATAGGTCTTAAACTCCGGCTTTAACGCCTCGCCGAAGCACACGGCTTTCGCCGCGATCACATGCTCCAACGGCCCGCCCTGGGTGCCGGGGAAGATCGCCTTGTTGAAATTAAACTTGTCCGCCGCGGCCTTATTCGCCAGGATCATGCCGCCCCTGGGCCCGCGCAGCGTCTTGTGGGTCGTCGTCGTCACCACGTCGGCGTAAGGGATCGGGCTGGGATGAACGCCCGCCGCCACCAGTCCGGCGATATGGGCCATATCCACCATCAGGTACGCGCCGACCTTATCCGCCACCTCGCGGAAGCGCTTAAAATCGATGACCCGCCCGTACGCGCTGGCGCCCGCCAGGATCATCTTCGGCTTACATTCCAGAGCGATGCGCTCCATCTCGTCATAATCCAGGAACCCGTTCTCATCGACGCCGTAGGGAACCATATGGAAATACATGCCGGAAAAATTCACGGGACTCCCGTGGGACAGATGGCCGCCCTGGTCCAGGTTCATGCCCATGAACGTGTCGCCGGGTTTCAGCATCGCCAGAAATACCGCCATGTTGGCCTGCGCGCCGGAATGGGGCTGCACATTGGCGTAATCGCAGCCGAACAGTTTTTTCGCCCGCTCGATGGCCAGCGTCTCCACCACGTCGATATACTCGCAGCCGCCGTAATAGCGCTTGCCGGAATATCCCTCCGCGTATTTATTCGTCAGCACCGTCCCCATGGCCGCCATCACGGCCTCCGACACGATGTTCTCCGACGCGATCAGCTCCAGGTTCCTCCTCTGGCGGGCCGCCTCCTGCTTAATGGCTGCTCCGACTTCCGGATCCTGCTGCTCAATAAAATCCATCACCTGATTTACCATATCATTTCCTGCCTTTCTGCGCGGTTTTTCCTATTATATCCAATCGTATGGGAATTTTCAACCCTGTGTTTTCCGTCACGGCCGTTTTCGAAGCGCGCCGCCCGGGTCCCTGCCGCCGCTTACGCGAATTTCCACTCTTTCAGCACCGGCTGGATCGATCGGCTGCCGTTGTATTCATGGATCGTGGGATAATAGATCGCATCCATCGCGCGGCTCTCTCCCATCTCCTCCAGGAACGCATCGCCGTCGGTAAAGGCCATGGCCTCCACCGGCGTGCCCGTGGGCGTCACCAGAGAAAGCCGGACCGCGTTGCGGTTCTTTCCCATTACCCTGACGTTTCGGATCCGCAGGTTCTTCTGGGCAAACTGGGGCTTCTCGTTCCCATTGCCGAACGGCTCCAGCAGTTCCAGCTCACGGATCAGAGCTTCTGTGACGTAGTCCATGGGCATGGGCACATCGATCCACAGCCGCGGCACGAAATCGTCCTCTGTCAGGCGCGCCCGCTCGTTCAGCGCCCGCCGCAGCCGCTCCACGTTCGCTTCCTCCGCCATCGAGAGCCCCGCAGCCATCGGATGGCCGCCGAATTTTGTAAACAGTTCTCTGACCTCGCAGAGGGCCGCAAACATATGGTAGGCCTCGATGGAACGGCCGGACCCTTTCACGCCGTCCTCGGACTTCGTGATGACGAACGACGGTTTATTATACTGCTCCCGCAGCCGTCCCGCGATGATGCCCGCCAGAGACTCATGGCAGTCCGGCAGATACACCACCAGCACCTTATCGTCCCGATAGTGCGCCTCCACCTGCTCCGACGCCTGCTTCACGCCCTGGAGCGTCATGTCTTTCCGCTGGTCGTTGAGCAGCTTCAGCTCCAACGCCAGGGTATCCGCTTCCGCCTCGTCCCGGCACAAAAGCAGCTGCAGGGCCAGCTTCGCCGTCTGCAGCCTGCCGCTGGCGTTCAGGCAGGGGCCGACCACAAATCCGATATGATAGGCGGTCAGATGTCCGATATCCAGCTCATTTTTCTCCACCAGCTTCCGCAAGCCCACGCTCTTCGTCCGGGCGATCTGTTTCAGCCCCTCTTTCACCAGGATCCGGTTCTCGTCCCGCAGCCGCATCACGTCGCCCACGGTTGCGATCGCCGCAAATTCCAGCATATCCTCCCATTCTTTCATCGGGATACGGGCCCGCTCGTAGAGGATCTGGATCAATTTATAGGCCACCACGGCCCCGCAGATCTCTTTCCACGGATACGCGCAGCCGGACTGCTTCGGATTCACGATCGCCGCGGCCCACGGCAGGATGTCGCGCCCCTGCTCATCTTGGGGAATGTCGTGGTGATCGGTGATGATCACCGTCATGCCGGACTGCCTGGCGTATTCCATCTGTGCCACCGCCGAAATCCCGTTGTCGCAGGTCAGGACCGTATCGACGCCGTCCGCGGCCGCCGCCTCAATGATCTGCTCATTGATCCCGTAACCGTCCCTGATGCGGTCCGGGATCTCATAATCCACGCGTGCCCCCAGCCGCGTCAGCGCCTGATACAAAAGATACGTCGAACAGACCCCGTCGATATCATAATCTCCCACGATACGGATCCGCTTTCTCTCCGCGATCTTTTGAAGCAGCAGTTCCGCCGCCTTATCCGCGTCCTTCAGCAGGTGGGGAGAATAAAAATCCCGCCGGGTACCGTAAAGATACCTCCGTATCTCTTCCTCGCCGCACACGTCCCGGTTGCGGATCACCCTGGCCGTCACCGGATCGATGCCGTACCGCCTGGCTATGCCGTCAAAATCCGCCTTTTTCGTATAAAGCATCCATTTCGCTGTCATGCTCCGCCCCCTCTTTGCCTGCCATGCTTCCCATATCCTGTCAAAAACATCGCTCCCCGTTTACCCGTCTTCCCAATCCGGCGGGGCCGTCTGCGGATCCACATAACCCGCGTATTCTTTCAGGCGCTTCCGCCTCGCCGCGTAGTCCGGGATTTGTTCCTCCACGATCTTCCAGAAACGGGGAGAATGGTTCATCTCCCGGCGGTGAGCCAGTTCATGCACCACCACATAATCCTGCAGTTCCTCCGGCAGAAGCACCAGCACCCAATTAAAATTCAGGTTCCCTTTCGCGCTGCAGCTCCCCCAGCGGGTCGCCTGCTGCCGGATCGCGATCCTGCCGTAGGTCACGCCCATCCGCGCCGCCCACCAGCCGGTTTTCTCCGTCAGCCCCCGGCGCGCTTTCTCCCGGTACTGCCGGATCTCCGCTTCCGTAAAAATGGGCCGCTCCTCCATCTGTTCCCGCACACCGGCCAGATGCTGCCGCACCCATTCTCCGTGTTCCTCCACAAAAGCCCGGACCTGCCGCAGGGGCATCCGCATGGGGCAGCGCACTTCCACCCGCCCGTCCCGCGTCACCTGAATGGACAAAGTCCTGCGGCGGGAACGGACGATCTCATAATCAAAGCCGTCCGCATGTTCCACTGCAGAAACAGACTTCTCCCGCACTTTTCCGCATCCGAAGACGCCCGCACCCGCGGTCTTTCCATCTTCCATTTGAGACAAGCCCCGCATATTTCCGCGGATCACAGCACGAACCGCCCCTCCAGCGCCAGGAACTGATCCAGCAGCATCCGGCTGATCCGTCCTCCGAACACCGTCGCCGGGTGTCCCGCATAATACATGGCGTCGCTGAAATTCTTATGCAGCATCACCAGCACATACGGACCGTACGGCGTGAAAATGATCCCTCCGTCGTTCCGGCAGGCGTTCATGCTCCCGCTCTTGGATGCCACGCGGATCATCACATCGTCCGTATTGTCGCTGTCCATATAGTACGGGGGAAAATCCCGGGTCAGCATACTGTTGTAATGCTGCTTTTTCAGGATCTCCACCATCTGAGCGTCGGCCTCCGGGCTCAAAAGCTCTCCTTTCGCCAGCCGCGTATATATGCTGGCGTAGTCCCGCGGCGTCGTCGTGCCCAGCTTATCATACTGATCGAAATGGATCGGATTGTGAAGCACCGTGTCCCGGCAGCCCAGCTTTTGGATGCAGGCATTGATCGTGTCCACACCCAGATAATCGATCATAATATTGGTAGCAATGTTGTCGCTCACAATGATCATCAATGTCGCCACATCCTTGACCCGCAGCACCGCGCCCGGATCCAGGGCGCACAAAACGCCGCTGCCGTCCACCACATGTTCTTCCTTATAAGTAAGCAGTTCGTCCAGGCTGGCGCGCCCTTTCCCGATCTCATCAAACAGGCAGGCCAGGATATAGGTCTTCACCGTACTGGCCGTCTCAAATTTTTCATCCGCTCCCATGGAAATGATATTCCCATGGAAATCGTCCGCATAGATCCCCACAAAGCCATCGTAACTTTTCAGCTCCGCCTCGATCCGCTTCTCCAGCGTCAGTCTCGCGTCCATCATTCGCATTTCCTCCTTGCCGGATCCGCCGGAAACGGCCGTCTGCCGTCCGCGCAGGATCCCGTCCCTTTTTTCCCGGTTCTCTCACACCGGTCCCTTATTCCATTCGTGATATGCCAAAAATGAATTGCCGCAATGCGGACCTGGTCCTACGCCAGCTTTTTTATTCCATTCGTGGTATATTAAAAATGGAAGCTTTCCCGGAAAACATCCTCTGTCTCTGACAGTGCGGCTGAAAAACGATCCCATATATTCTTTCAGCCGGCTGGCCAGTGGTACCGCGGATATTTCCGACACGGTTTCCGAAGATCGTTCCCTCTGTTTTATGAAATTTCCAAATACACCGCCGCGCGGCTCCGGTCAGGCCGCTTCCTTTCTCATTCTTCCGCGCTCTGCCGTCCGTTCTCAGAAAATACTTCCCACAGCTTTCATGCAGTCCACCAGATCCTGCCGGTAAATGGGGCTGTCCGGGTCCAGACTGTTGTAGACCACGCCGCCGCTGCCGATCTTCCCGGTGGAATGGATATACAGCCCGTCTCCCAGATACATTGCCACATGGCCCGGGAAAAACAGCAGGTCGCCCGCTTTCATCCGTTCTTTCGGTATCTCTCTGAGCGGGAATCCCTCCGCGATCTTCGCATCCCGGTAGATCAGGATGCCGCAGCGCATATAGCTCGCCGATACCAGGCCGGAACAGTCGATCCCCGCCGTCGTTTTGCCGCCCCAGCGGTACTGGACGCCCAGATACGTCCTGGCCGTCTCCGTCACGGCCCGGCGGAACTCCTCCTCCTCGACCTCCGCCTGGGGAAGTTCCTCCCGCCACGCGCCCGCCTGAGAGAATTTTTTCTCCGTCAGGTATTGATTGCGCATATAACCGATCCGCCCGTCCGCCAAACAGACCCTGGCCCAGCCGTGCGTCTCCGATTCCCAATCCAGCACCCGCACCAGGCTGCCGCAAAACAGGCTGATCAGGCACACGCCCTGTACTTTCGGCAAAGAAGTCACATCCACGCAGATACCGCTGGTCACGCGCAGATCCGACCGCTCCCACGCTTCCGCTTCCTCCTGCGTGACCCCGAGCAGATCTTCCTCCGGAATATAACCGGTATAATGATAAAAAGTCCGCACCGGATAAAACCGGCGCCCGGAGGGGTCTTTCTGCGCCTCTCCCGTCACTTTCACGATCATCCCATGAGCCGCCTCGTCCGCGATTCCCGACAGGATCTGCCCTTTCGACTCCATCTGCTCCGACGCTTCTTCGTAGATCGTACAAAGCGAGCTTTTTACGATTCCATATTCCATAAAAAATCTCCATTCCGCCGCCTTTCAGTTGGCGGCACAAATAGTAATGAAAGTCTCGACTCCCTCTACCT
>CANQYH010000033.1 GCA_947628025.1 uncultured Lachnospiraceae bacterium
TCACTCTCAGATATAAGGACCGCATTTCCTTTCTTCCCGACAATCACTGTAGGTTCATGGTACAGATTAACGGATTCCACCAAATTATATAAATCTTTTCTTGCGTTCGTAATGTTTATCGTAGACATAGTTCTATCCTCTTACTCTTGTTCTTGCTAGTGTTCGTGCTATTGTTCGTGCTATTGTTATTATTCTCTATGATCCCAGCGTTTGATTGCTTCAATGTTTTCTCTGATTATGGTACTTTTATACGCTATATCTCATCGTTTTTATATAGCGGCCCCTCCATCTGCCTAATGCAGCATCACCTCCTCTTTGACTTATTATAGCGTACGTTTTTCCGTACGTCAATATATATTTACTAAAATGTTCTTTTGAACACAATCAATATTCTAATCCCCGAATATAGCACTTTTATTAAATATCACATTATGATATATTCCACATTATTCAATCAATCTGGCCACATTATAGACTTTTACGAATGAATGTCACCAATCCATGTATTCCATACAGTGTTATTTCGTCCATTCAGTCCATCTGTTCCACAAGATATGGACTAAATAACACCAAACAATACTAGATAATGTATGTTTTCAAACCAAATCATACTACGACACAAAATACTCCACCGCGTTCTCCGGGAAGAACTCCTTAAACTCGCCGTAAAGCTGCGCCGCCAGAGTCTTATTGTGCGCAAGTACCAAAGTCGGCTTCTGCAGCCGCTCGATCACGTTCGCCATTGTAAACGTCTTTCCGGAACCCGTAACGCCCAGCAAAGTCTGGAACTGGTTGCCCTCCTGGAAGCCTTTCGCCAGGGCCTCGATGGCCTGGGGCTGGTCGCCGGTGGGCTCGTACTCTTTGTGCAGTTTGAACAACATGGACTAAAAATCGCCTCCAATTTCCATAACAAAAAAGTTCGTCTATAGGCCCAAAATTCGTAATGGACGAGACTTTGTATCTCCAAAGAAACACCTTTTACCTTGATTACGAATGAAAGACACTAAAACCTTTTTCTCAAGTATGCAATACCAAGTAAAATCAAGTGGAAATAGTAATGTTAGATGCAGCAAGATGATATATTATGCATAGTATTTGAAAAGATTTTTACTCTCTTCATTTTTTACATCATTCGGACCTATCACATCATCGTTTCATGATGCACCAGACTCGTTTTCTCACATCAACGTCAATATTTTTCCAGAAATTCCGCAACAGTAACAATATCGGGCATCTCTACATCCAGTACCAAGAAGTCTTTGTCTCCCGTTACAAAGACATCCACTTCTTCCAGTATTGCAGTTGCCAGTATCGGCGAATCCTTTGCGTCTCTTACACTGGGAAATTCATCCAGATTGAGTGCTTTAGGCGTATAAACCAGCTCAAACGGAAGCTCTCTGAAGAAAATATCTAAAGCTGCCCTTTTCACAGGGAATTTACGGTCTGTTACCAATCGGAGTTCCTCAGTCACATAATCACAGACGACAATACGGTGCCTTCCGGCCAGGCGTCTTTCCAATTCCCTTGTCTGGTCAGATGGAAAGAAAATCATGGAGACAAATACATTGGTATCAAGCATTACGCGCAACCTAATACCCCCTTACTTCTTTCCGGATCTCCAGCATAAAATCCTGCATATCTGCTTCCGTTTCAAACCCAGCTTTGGCAGCCTCTCCGGCAAACGCGTCCTCCACCCTTTTAAATGCCAGCAAGGCTGCATTATCAATATAATACCTTCCGTTTTCTTCCAAAATCACAATTTTGTCGCCCGCTTTCAATTTCAGACGATTCCTCACCGATACCGGTATTGTGACCTGTCCTTTTGACGAAATTTTCGCTATTTCCATAATTACCGTCCTTTCAAACTCATATTCTACATTCCTTACTTTCTTTACTTCATATTATATGCTAAATCATAATAAATATCAACGAGATTTCAGTACTTATCTGGATCCCGAAAAGAAAAAGCCTTACGCATAAAATCGCATAAGGATATAACCCGAAAAACCTGACCATTCCGGCCTCGTTACGAATGAATGCCACCAATCTATGTATTCCATACAGTGTTATTTCGTCCATTCAGTCCATCTGTTTCACAAGATATGGATTAAACAGCACCAAATAATACTAGATAATGTATATCTTCAAATCAAATCATAGCACGACACAAAATACTCCACCGCATTCTCCGGGAAGAACTCCTTAAACTCGCCGTAAAGCTGCGCCGCCAGCGTCTTATTGTGTGCAAGTACCAGAGTTGGTTTCTACAGACGCTCGATCACGTTTGCCATCGTGAGCGTCTTTCCGGAACCCGTAACGCCCAACAGAGTCTGGAACTGGCTACCCTCCTGGAACCCTTTCACCAGGGCCTTGATGGCCTGGGGCTGGTCGCCGGTGGGCTGGTATTCACTGTGCAGTTTGAACAACATGGACTAAAAATCGCCTCCCATTCCCATAACAAAACGTTTGTCTATAAATCCTCGATAGGCAAGACATGGTATCTCCAAAAGTAAAAAAGAAAGGTCACAGACAAAAGCGGATCTCTTCAGGACAATCCCTTAAATACCGCCAAAATCCATAGTATCCCAGAGGTTCATGAACGCTTCCATAAAGGCGTCTTCATCAAACAGGACGTCGCTTGGAAGACAGACCTCGTATTTTTTCGCAAAATGATTGATGAATTCCGACGAGGGTTCTTTATTTTTGAGATATTCCTGTTCCAGATCCTGCCTCATCCTCTCCCGCACTTCAACCGCGTCCCTTTTCTCCGCATAAACGATCCCATACATAATTCCAAATGAAAAATAGATCTCATACGGACCGACTTCTGAAGAAAAAAGGCTCAGTTCCACTACATCATCAAACACTTCACAGATCTCAAGATACGTATCCTTATAATGCCTTCTGGATTCCGAAAAAGTATCCGTTACATCTACCCATTGTTTCATGTCTGTTCCTCCTCAAAAATATATTTGTCCGGATTTTTACGCGCTCTGCCCCCGACAACCATATGCAGCGTCTCCCGCACCGCACCGGGCCCGGCCAGCATCCGCACAAACATCTCCTCGATCTTCACGGCCAGCCCTGCCTCCGTCAGATCCGTGCCGAAAAGGACCGGATTGGAGAGAATCGGGGCCAGCTTCCCGGCAGCGCTCTCCGGCTCGCCCAGTTTGACGCCTGCCAGCTGTGCCTGCAGCTTTTCCAGCATCGGATCGCTGCTCAGCTGCATGGGACGGCCCTCGTCGTCTACGGCCAGCAGATAGCGCAGCCATCCGGCGATCACCAGCGGGATGGCGGTCAGACTGCGTGCATCCAGGGTCTCACTCGACAGATAGGCCTTGATCGTCTCGCCGAAACGCACCGGGATCTTCTGGCTGCTGTCCGTCGCGATCCGCTGAGGCATATCCGGAATGAACGGATTGGGTAGACGCCGGTCAATGACCTCATGGATGAACTCCATGGGATCAATGATACCCGGATGCGTCACCACCGGCATTCCCTCCTCGTACCCTACGATCTCCACCAGCCGTTTCAGATCCGGGTCTTTCATTTCCGCGGCGATCCGGTCATAGCCCAGCAGGCAGCCAAAGACGGCCAGCGAGGTATGCAGGGGATTCAAACAGGTCGTCACTTTCATCCGCTCGGTCCGGTTCACCGTCTCCCGGTCCGTCATATAAACGCCCGCTTTCTCCAGGGCCGGACGCCCGTTGGGGAAACGGTCCTCTACCACCAGGTACTGCGGGACCTCCGCGTTGACAAAGGGCGCGATGTAGGTGTTCCGCCCGGTAATGACCGGCGTCATCTCCTCGATCCCATCCGCCTCCAGAGCTTCCTCCACCTCGCGGGCGGGCCGCGGCGTGATCTTATCGATCATCGTCCAGGGGAATGACACCGTCCCCTTATCCGTCAGCCAATCCACGAAATCCGCCGTCACATACCCTCTCTTCTGCCATTCCTGCGCGACCGTTACAATACCGGAGCGCAGCTTCCCGCCGTTGTGGCTGCAGTTATCCATGCTGACCACTGCCAGCGGCGCGCGGCAGGTCCTGAACCGCTCCAAAAGAAGCGCCGCCGTTACGCCCATGGCGTGGCGCGCCGTATCCGGACCGTTCTCAAAATCATGCGCGGCTGCCGGCAAAGGATTCCCTTTCAGGTCCGTCAGAGCATAGCCTTTCTCTGTGATCGTAAAGCTGATCATCTGCAGCGACGGCGAAGCAAACGCCCGCTTCAGATCGCCGAACGACTCCGGATCGTACGTATCGGCTTTCACGCCTTTCGCGATACTGGCCACGATCTCCCGCTCCATCGAACCGTCCGGGCACAGGCTGACCATCATCGTCAGATTGTCATAGGGCCTGTAAATCCGGTCGATGATCTCGTAGTCAAAGGTTTCCGCCGCAATGATCCCGCTTTCCGCCAGTCCCTGGTCCAAAAGCCGCTGCTGCAGAGCCGCAATAAAACCGCGGAAAATATTCCCCGCCCCGAAATGGACCCAGACCGGGTTCCGCTCCGTCGCCGTCCGCATGGCTCCCACATCAAACTCAGGCAATTTTACGTGCGCCTGCTGCCAGGCCTGCGCATCCCTGATCGCCTCCAACGTCATTCTCATAGATCGTCTTCTCTCTTTCCGCTCACGATCCGTTCAGACAGCCGGTCCGTTTTTCAACGGAAGCCGGCTGTCTGAAACCCATTATTCCCATCCTCGTTCCGCCCAGACCGCCCGGTTCTCAAACGGCCGGAACCGAAAGAGCGTCCATCCCGATTCGGAACGAATCGTTCCAGACGCTCTAACGTAAGACCGCTCTGCGCCAATTTCGTTACCGTCAAAACGGAGCGCACCGTTTTACTGTGCCTGGGATCTCCTGCTCCCTGCGGCGGGAGGAACCCGTCCCGGCCGCACTCATAGGATCTCGATCGTCCACCGGTTGCAGTAATGCCCGCCCGGCTCCAGCGCGGCCAGATCCGGCTGCTCGGCCAGATCCTCAATCCGCCCTTTCCGGGACGGCAGCGACAGCCACGGCTCGATGCAGACATAGGGCGCGTCGCTTAACGGTTTGTGCCACAGGCCCAGGTAATTCATCTGGGGATACGAAACGCGCACGCCTTTCCGCCCGGGTCCCGCCAGAAGGCTGACCTCCTTGGGCATCTCGCAGAGCACGATGGCGTCGTCGTCAAACAGGCTGTGGCGCAGCGGCAGGATATCGCCTTTCTCCAGCGGAAATGCCTCCGTCTCCCCATTGATAAAGCAGTCCGGCGTCAGTCCCACTTTCCGCATCGAACTGCCCGCGGGGAACTGAATATAATAATCCTCGAAAGCCAGCCCCTCCTCCAGCGGTACGCGAAAGCCCGGGTGCCCGCCCAGGCCGAAATACATGGTCTTCGTGTCCCGGTTATACACATGATAAGCGACCTGCAGTTGGGAACCGGCAAGCCGGTACTCGATCTCATAGCGGAACCGGTACGGATACTGCTTCCGCGTCTCCTCGGAATCCTCTAGGGAAACGACTAAGGAATCCTCCGTCAGCTCAGCCGCCTGCAGCTCGCTGGTCCGGACAAATCCATGGATCCCCATCTCATATACGGTCTCGTCCAGAATATATTTTCCCTCGGTCATCCTGGCCACGTAGGGAAACAGGTTCGGCGCCTGCTCTTCCCAATAAGCCGGATCTCCCTGCCAGAGATATTCGGTCCCCGCTACGTCCCGAATCGAGCAGAGGCTTCCTCCGGCCGTCTGAACCTCCACACTGAGTTTCTCATTTTTGATGCGATATTTCATCTCGTTCCCTCCGATCCATTATATTCTGATCCATACGGACATCTCGCCCTCGCCCCGATTCGCCCACGCGTAGTAGGGAATCAGCGTCAGGGTCGTCCGCATTTCTTCCGGTGCGGTGTATACATGATACAATCCCTGCTCCTGCGGCTGCTCGCGCACCGCCGGTACTTTCAAAACGGCCATGGGGTGCCCCAATGCCTCGCTCATCTCCACGCGGACGCCGCCGTTTTCATCCGTTCCTGCCATGATGCGCTTCGGATCGACCCGGCACAGCCACAATTCTTTTCCGTTGTCCGCTTCCTCCATGCAGAATGTGACCGGCCCCCGCGTAAACGCGACCCGGCCGATATCCTCCCGTACCCGCGTATTGGCGGCCACCATCCGTACCTCCATAGCGAAATTCAGGCAGACAAAGTCGCCGTCCCGCCACGCTCCGGTCACATACAGGTACCCGTCGCGGATCGCCACATTTTCCACTGCGGACGGCTCCGTAAGACCCTTCACGGTCCAGGACACCTCCTGCCTCCTGCCGCCGCAGACGATCTCCGCGCTCCCGCAGACGCGGTCCGCTTCGCCGGGAGCTCTGGTCCGTCCCGCCGCGCCTTGCGCATCCGTCCGGTCCAGACTCCACCCCGGTATCCGGAATGCCAGCGTATAGGGAATTCCTATTGTCGCCCCGTCCAAAACAGTTCCTGCGGCGTCCCCGGTCCGGACCGTCATCATCGCATGTCCGTTCCACGGCATCCCCGTCTCCATCTGCAGGCAGAGACGCCGGTCTCCCGCGCGCACGGACGCCTGGCTCCCCATATACAGATGGGTCCAGAGCGTATCTCCGTTCTCCGTATAGGCATATTCGCCCACAGAGCTGACAAGCCGGGCCAGATTCGGCGGACAGCAGGCGCAGCCGAACCATTTCTGGCGCACCGGCTGCACATGTCCCCGGCGGCCGTCTTTGTGGCAGGCCTCCGGAAAGACCTCCAGCGGGTTCACATAAAAGAAACTCTTGCCGTCCAGCGCCATGCCCGCCAGCACCGTATTGTAAAGCGCCAGCTCCATCACGTCCGCGTACCCGCCCGCAGGACGGATCTGCAGCATCCGCCGGGCAAAGAATACCAGCGCAATGGCGGCGCAGGTCTCCGAATAGGCCAGATCGTTGGGCAGGTCGTAGGGATAAGAAAACGCCTCCCCGTGATTCGTGCCGCCGACCCCGCCGGTGATATAGAGCTTTTCGTTCACGATGCTGGCCCACAGCCGTTCGCAGGCCGAAAGCATCTCCTCATCGCCCCTCAGCCTGGCCACGTCCGCCATACCGGAATACAGATAACCGGCGCGGACCGCGTGTCCCACGGCTTCGGACTGCAGGCGCACCGGCTGATGGGCCTGGTAATAGGCGTAATCCGCGGCTTTCATCTTCCGCAGCTTCGCCTCCGGATCGCGTTTCCGTTCTTCCTCGATAAAATAATGGGGCTCGGTGCCGCGCGCGTCCAGGAAAAACTCCGCCAGCTTCAGGTACCGCTCGCAGCCTGTAACCTCATATAACCTTACCAGCGCCATCTCCGCGATCTCATGGCCGGGGTACCCTTTTTTCTTGCCCTCCTCCGGTCCAAAACAGGAGCAGGCGTAGTCCGCGTAGCCGCAGGCCGCTTTCAGCAGTTTATCTTTCCCCGTCGCCTGATAGTAAGCCACAGCGCCTTCTGTCAGATGCCCAAGACAATACAGCTCGTGATGGTCTTTCAGGTTCGTAAAAGCCTTGTCCATCCCATTGATGATGTAATATGTATCCAGGTAACCGTTTTCCCATTGGGCGGCGCAGACCGTCTCGATGGCCTCGTCCGCGATCCGTTCCAGTTCCGGGTCCGGGTGCTGAGCCAGCGTATATCCCACCGCCTCGATCCATTTGCTGAAATCTGAGTCCTGGAACACAAACCCGTAAAATGTGTCCGGATCTGGATGGGCCGGGTCCTCCGGCAGTGTCTCGAACCCGCGGTACGTATAGGACGGGGCCTGAAACGACGCCCCGCCTGTTTTCTTCGCTTTCACCAGCCTGCCCGCCGCACGGAAATTGTGCATACAATAGCTGGGGGCAGCTCCCTCCACCCGGTCGTTGAGGGCCTCCCACTGATAGGGGATCACCTCCGTGCGCACCAGCTCCTGCTCCCTGCCCCAAAACGCATCCGTAATCCGGACCGTTTTCAGATCCAACGGCCTGCTGAATCGTTTCTCGTCCATTTTCTTCTCCTTATATGTCTTCCTAGATCCACTTCCTACTCTCGGATCCCGGCCCGCTTTCTCCGCTGTTCCGTTCTATCCGCGGCCATGCAGTCCCCCGTCCTGTCTCCGTCTCAGTCCTCCAGCGCCTGCCGCAGATCCTCAATGATATCGTCCACGCCCTCGATACCGACGCTCAGCCGGATCATCGCCGGGTCAACGCCGGCTTCCACCAGCTGCTCGTCGCTTAACTGCCGGTGCGTATGGCTGGCCGGATGGAGCACCGAAGTCCTGGCGTCCGCCACATGGGTCACGATGGCCGCCAGCTTCAGCTTGTCCATAAATTCCGCCGCCGCTTTTCTGCCGCCTTTCAGGCCGAACGAGATCACGCCGCAGGTCCCTTTCGGCATATATTTCTGAGCCAGCGCGTAGTATTTATCTCCCTCCAGCCCCGGATAATTCACCCAGGCCACGTCGCTGCGGGATCTCAGGTACCCGGCCACTTTCAGCGCGTTCTCGCAATGTCTCGCCATCCGCAGGTGCAGCGTCTCCAGGCCGATATTCAAAAGGAACGCGTTCTGCGGCGCCTGGATCGGCCCCATATCGCGCATCAGCTGGGCCGTCGCCTTGGTGATATAGCCGGCCTTGCCGAATTTCTTCGTATAGACCACACCGTGATAGGACTCGTCCGGCGTCGTCAACCCCGGGAATTTTTCCGCATGGGCATCCCAGTCGAAATTGCCGCTGTCCACGATGCAGCCGCCCACGGTCATCGCGTGGCCGTCCATATATTTCGTGGTAGAATGGGTTACGATATCGGCCTCCCACTCAAACGGCCGGCAGTTGATCGGCGTCGCGAACGTATTGTCCACGATCAGCGGCACCCCGTGCTTATGGGCCAGGCGGGCAAATTTCTCGATGTCCAGCACGACCAGGGCCGGATTGGCGATGGTCTCCCCAAAGACCGCTTTCGTATTGGGCCGGAACGCCTGATCCAGCTCCTCCTCCGGCGCGTCCGGGTCTACCAGCGTACACTCGATACCGAACCGTTTTAAGGTTACAGTCAGCAGGTTAGAGGTTCCGCCATAGATCGTCGCGGCGCTGACCACATGATCGCCCGCGGAGCAGATGTTGATGATCGCAAACAGATTGGCCGCCTGCCCGGAAGAAGTCAGCATGGCCGCCACGCCGCCCTCCAGCTTGCATATCTTGTCCGCCACGATATCGTTGGTGGGATTGGCCAGCCTGGTATAGAAATAACCGTTCTCCTCCAGGTCAAACAGACGCCCCATCTGCTCGCTGGTCTCATATTTAAACGTCGTGCTCTGGTAGATCGGGAGCACCCTCGGCTCACCGTTCTTGGGCTGCCAGCCGCCCTGGATGCAGATCGTTTCAAGAGATTGTTTCGAATTCATAATGAGCCTCCTAAAAAATTGATTGCCTTTAGTCTACCATAGGCTCCCGTCAGAATCAATCCTGTTTTTCAGGAAGCGCCCAATCGCCCGCCCCCGCCGCGCAGCCTCACCGGATCCCGGGAACGATCCACCGCGTAGTTTTAATATCATGAATACAATACAAAAAAGGGACCTGCACCCGACAGATCCCATGAAGACTACTCAAAACAGTCATGAAAATGAATCATCGCATCCCTCCCATCCTACAATTTTATCGCTATATTTGTACTTTCCGGAGTGTACATAAATTTAAACGCAAAATCCGACAAAATATAACATCCTTTCCCATTCCCCGGATACGGATAATATGCTCCGGCCCCGCGCCGGATCTGTTTCGTTTTCGGGCCGCAAATCTTCTGTCTGCCGGACAGTCTGTCCCGAAACGTCCGAAGTTCTTCCCGCCGGGTAAAAATCTTCCGGTCCGTTTCCCATACTTTCCTCTTCCCGGTTGACACCCGCGGACAGGGAAAGTATAATAAGGAAACGAACCGGTCCGGGTCTTTCCCGTACCCGGATCGCATATTAATTCAGAAAAGAGGATTTTACATGGGTTTCGTAATGGACATCATCAAAGGGATATTTATCGGCATCGCCAATATCATCCCCGGCGTCAGCGGCGGCACCATGGCCGTATCCCTGGGGATCTACGACAAGCTGATCGCCGCCGTTTCCAATCTGTTTAAAGACATCCGTTCCAGCATCCGGACGCTGCTGCCGCTGTTCGTGGGCGTAGCTCTGGGGATCGTCGGCTTTACCTACGCCATCGAATACCTGCTGAGCCGCCATACGTTCGTCACCTGCATGGCATTCGTAGGACTGATCCTGGGCGGTCTGCCCGTGCTTTTCGTTTCCCTAAAAGATGAAATGAAGCGCACCTCCCGTTCCGTCGGGATCTCCGGCGCGCTGGCGTTCGTTCTCCTTTTCTGCGTGGCCGTGTTCCTGCCGATGATGAACGCGGACGACGAAGTGCTGCGGACGTTCACCGCCACGCCGCTCATGCTGATCTCCCTGTTCCTGGTGGGCGTGATCGCCTCGGCTACCATGGTGATCCCCGGCGTCAGCGGTTCGCTGGTCATGATGATCCTGGGATACTATTACGGCATCATCAACACGATCAAACTGTTTCTGGAATCCCTGCGCCATTTCGACTTTGCAGGCATGGTTCAAAACGCGGTTCTGCTGGCGCCGTTCGGGATCGGGGTGCTGCTGGGGATCTTCCTGATCGCGAAACTGATCTCGTTTCTGTTTGAACGCTACGGCGTCACGACTTACTGCGCGATCCTGGGGCTGATCATCGCGTCTCCGTTCGCGATCTTCTACAACACCGGCGTGTTCTCCCAGTTAGGTTCCCTGACCGCGGGCCAGGTCCTCATCGGGATCGTCGCCGCTGTCGCCGGCGGCGGGCTGACATACCTGCTGGGCCGGGAAGACCACGCGTGAACGGATTTTCGTTTTTCACAGGCATCCGCCCGATATTCAGAAGACTGTAACCTAAAAAGCCGGGGACACGAAAATCGTACTCCCGGCTTTTTGACGCCGCCCCGCGGCAATCCGTTTCACTTTTATTCCTCGGTTTTGTCTTTTGCTTCTTCTGTCTCCTCAACCACTTCCACTGCGGCATCCGCCTCTGCTTCTTTGGTCTCCGTTTCCTCTGCCGCGGCCTCAACCTCTTCCGCCGCTGCCGTCTCCTCGGTATCCTCCAGAGTGTCGGCCTCGTCTTCCGTCTCGTCCTCTTCCTCCGGCATCGGCTCCGGCGCCGCCGTCCCGCACTTACCGCAGAACGAATTGCCCTTCTTGATCACCGCGCCGCAGGACGGGCAAACGACGCTGCCGTCCAGCTTGCGGATCTTGTCCTGCAGCTTCGCAACACTCGTCAGCGTCTCAGAGATCTCATCCACCAGAGACTGGTATTCTCCGTCTCCATCCTCTTTATGCTTCTTGTAATAAAGCTGGCCGATCGCGGCGTAGAGGGTCTTCACCTTGCTCTTCTCGGAGCTGACCTGCGCCTTTAACTGCACGATCTCCGCCACATCTTTTGCTTTCTGGGCAGCCTCCTTGCCTTTCTCGGCAAAGGTTTTGCTGATATCTTCAAACAGTGCCATAATGATTACCCCCTTAGGTTTTTCTTTATTTTACCCTTTTTCACGGAAAAAGTCAATCCATACGGCGATACCGGCAGGACAAACTTACGGCCGCAGCGCGCCGCAGGTTAAAAGCGGAAAATGGAGGAAAACCAAACGGCCGCCCGTTTTCTGACCAAGAGCCGCCGCCTGCGGATCTCTCCCCAGGCGGCGGCTCCCGTGCCATATATGGTCTGTCCTTATTGTTGCGGTATTATTGCTCTGTAGATCATCCGGATCTGCGGCTTGATCAGCTTGTAGATCGCGCCTCCCGCTTCCTGACCATACTCTTTCAGCAAAGTCTGGTGCAGTTTCTGAAGCTGCTTGGCGTCATAATCACAGATGATCCTGAAGATCCCCTCCAGATGCGCATCATCCGAATATTCCTCAGATAACAGATTTTTAAGCATCTCTTTCGCTTCCACACGGTCTTCCACTTCCTCTTTTTTCTCAGGAAGCGTCAGCTCCGATCTGGTCTGTCTCTTTACGGTCATCTCCCGGCCGTTCCAGAACTTGACCACCGCGTCGTATCCGGTATCGTTGGAAACGATGATATACTCCGTCTTCGGGGCGGATCGGATCAGGTATCCCAGGTAGGAGACCAGTTGAAAATCCAGCCCGTTTTTGCCCGGATTGCATAAAATCATATCAAACGAGGATGGATACAGGCGGATAAAGTCAAGGTCCGTATAAGATATCCCCGGAGAATTTTCCGTGTAGAACAGAATCAGCAGATCCTTACTGCTCTTTATCGGCAGCAGTTCTTTCCACGCACTTCCAATATTCTCTGTGTCAACCAGATATGCCCTACGATTCGCCATATGCATCCTTTCCCCATATATGGCAACACAACCATCATACCATGGCCGGATCGTTCTGCCAAGAGGGAAAATGAAAAATGCAGCGGTTTTTCACGGTATTCTCACGCGGACAGCAGGCCTGACACCCCGGTTATTATATAATTTAAAAGAATCCTCTTCCGCATCCTCAGCCTTATCATGATAACTGTTAAACACCTCTATTTCACTCGCATCTTTATCTGATTCTTCAGCCATATTGGAGCGCAGCCAATAGCAGTCAAAATGCTCGTCCGCCGTTTTTTCCGCTGCGTAATCCGTATATTTCGCACGGCTCAATTCCATATTATCATAGATTTCCGGATATGACAAAATAAAAACCTTATCCTCTGTATCCGGACATCCGTTCGTGTAACCCTTTCTGGCCGGAGTTACGGTGAGATTTGTACCGATCGCTTCCTTTTCTTCTTCGGTAAACGCCATATTGTAGAATTCCTCATTAAGCCATGTCCGCAAATCCGACTTGTCCCATGTGACGATAAGTTCTGTATACCAGCCATTGTGCGAAAGCTTCGTCTGAAATTCCCTGTCATTGACCACCTCGCTTTCCTCACTAAAACGATACTCTCCGGCATAGTAAGGAACCGCGTCCAGAATACTTTCCGAAAGCAGTACGGCCCATTCTCCCTCTTTTGCATAAACATTCCACCGTATAGATTCAGGACCGTTTTCCAGATTATTGTCTTGCTCATAAGAACCAAACTTGACGATTCCTCCAACAGGAATATCCGCCAGATGCGCAAGCCCTGTCATGGTATCTACCTCAGAGGGCAGTGAGCTCTCATATTTCTCAAAAGAACAGCCATAAACCGCATCGCAATCTCCCAGTTCATTCTCCGTGATTGCAAGCTCATCCTCTGTTTCTTCAAAATAGACCGTGAAATCCCGTTTTATCCCCAATTCAAAAACCTTACTATTTTTATCAATGCGAGTCGAAGGGATAAAAATACTGTTCAGCGCCTGACATTCTGATATATTAAAACTACCGAAATACATAAGATTTCGGGACATACGTATCTTGCAAAGAGAAATGCAGCCAGAGAAAGCATAATGCCCTATATATATGACTGAATCCGGCAGATAGATCGTTCTCAGATTCTCACATTCTTTGAGAGCATCCGCCATTATTACTTTTATACCTTCTTTAATTATCAGATCATAATCCTCGGGCATTTCACCTTTATAACCATAAAAAGCTTTACCAATATAAACCGGTCCATCAGGCAAAGCCTTAAACCATGCACTCTGCTCCAGTTTGCTTCGGTATCCCACATCAAATATGTATTCCGGAAACACGATATCGGTCACTTCAGACATATCTTTCGTTTGAAAATCTACAGAGGTAATTGGATACGCCTTATCATCAGCATTCACGTATTGGGGAAGCTCTAATTTTCCTGACAATGTTTCTGCTTTCACATTTAGTTCCGCATATTCTCCAACACCGCTGATTCCATAATACATATTATATGAAAAAATATCTCCTGACCGTATAGTCGGCGAGCCAGACACCGCGCCGCACATTAATTCTGTGATTTTCTCATAGGATAGATCGGATTCCCCTTCCTCTTTCACAGAGGGATCGGAATCAGGCGCATTTTCTTCCATATTCGCAGCAGAATCTTCCCCGGCAGCAAAAGATGTATTCCTTTGTAACATCTCCATACCGGTCGTTTCCCCGGCCAGCAATGGTTTCGACGAAGAAACGCTACAACCCGAAAGGATAAAAACTCCGGCTGCCAGCAGAACGCCTAAAGCACATTGAGTCTTTTTTGTACGTTTCATAAAGCTGTCATTCCCCCAGCACCGCATCTTTAAACAGTATTGTCCCGTCTCCGTTTCTCGTGTAATAAAACTTAATATAATCCTGTCCGCTGATGTCCACAGTCACATCTACCGGACTGCTGTTGGCATTGATTTTATCTGATTTCCAGAGAAGCTCATTGTTATCCCCATAAACCGCCGCTTCTCCCGTCGTTTTGGTCGGAAATCCATATTGCGGAGCCATTGAAAAAGAAAGCTCCGTGTAGTCTCCTCCCACGTAATATTCCACATAAGCTTTATTGGCGGCCAGCCAGAAACCGTTCGACCACTTTTCTCTGGTTGTCGTATTTAACTTATCAAATTCAGAAAACCAGAATGAACCCTCCGGTTCCAACGTCAACAATTCCATCGAAGTTCCGTTGTCATCCCTCGATTCTGTCTCGGATTGCACCGATTGGGCAGGAACCGATGCTTCTGCCTTTTCTTCCAATCGGGCATCTCTGAAAATGATAGGCAGCGCATGTCGGGTTGCCTTTCCTTCTATACTGCATACGGATGCTTTAAACAGAATGGAATCCTGTCCGGAAATATTCAGCTGCACCTCAAACGCATTGGTCCGGTAATCCACAATCTCCGACTCATACAGTAAACTGCCGTCTCCTCCGTAGATTTCCACGATGGCGCTTTCTCCATATTTCCAATTCTGATCGCTGGCAGGCGCGATCTCAACGGTCAGCGTACCATATCCCCCGCCGGTATAGTATTCCGCATACGCCTCTTCCACATCCAGTCTTCCTTGAACCGCATTATAGGAACCCGTCGGTTCCAGCCGCAGCACTTTTTTCCATTTTTCTTTCTCTTTGTGAGTTACATCCTCCGATTTTGTACTGAACCGGTTCTTTAAGATTGGTTCTTCTTCATACAATTCCAAAATACGCTCTTCTTCCTGTACGGCAGGTGCCGAGCTATTCGTCTGCTCCTGCGCAGGCGTCCCGATTGCTTTTGTCTGCACGATACCATTTACCACCCATGCTCCGTTGGCATCGACCCAGTAACCGTCCGGCGTAAATGAGTTCATAAAGCAATAACCATACCGATCGAAATAATAACATTCCGCAATCCCATCCCCATTTCCGTCAACCCACTCCCAGCGGTCGGCCGGATATGTACCATTGCCATTGTCATACCACCAGCCGACCGCATCCTGTTTCCATTGCCCCGCCAGAGCTGGTGCGGATACCGCCATTGAGATCGCCGCTGTCAGTGCCATTACCGTCAGTTTCTTTGTTTTCATAATTTACTGCTCCTTTCTTTGGCAGGAACTTCTTTGTCCTGCCTCGTCCGTTTGATTTCCACTGTCTTTTCAAAGGATGCTCCCTGCATCCATTCTCCAGACAAAATAAACATATCATTCATTTTGTTGTTTGTCAATTCGTTTTGTTGTTTTCCGTTTTCTCAGGAACCGCTTTCATGTAAATATGTATCTGAGGTGAAGCATATGGAATTTGGGGATATTCTTCGTGAGTTATTAGAAAACAATGAACTGAACCAGAAAATGCTGGCGGACGAACTGCATATTTCTCCTGCCGCGATCGGCAACTATGTCCGCGGCAACCGGGCCCCCGATTATCAGACCTTAAAAAAAATCGCTGATTTTTTTCATGTTTCCACAGACTACCTGCTGGATCATCCGTCCGAAAACGGTCTCGACCATCGCGACCGGAAACTGCTGCAGATCTTTCATTCTCTGAACGAGGCGCAAAAAGAGCTGTTTCTGGAGCAGGGGAAACTGCTGATCCGCTGCAATTACCCCCCCGAAAGGCCCTATTCCGGCCCAAAAGAATGACAGCAGACAAAGGCGTTCCAAGGCCCGCAGCGCCGCAAAAGCCGCCTCTTCGATCCAAGATGAGGCGGCTTTTCGTCTTTTGCTTTTTCATTCGTTGCTTTTAAAAGGAAATGCACCGCTGCGGCAGATGCTCGCTGCTTTTCCGGAACTTTCTCACGAAGTACCTTTTCATAGATCGCGAAATGTTCCTTGCTTTACGGATATTCTTGCTTTATAATAGTGACAGGCCACATTCGACGGTTTTTCCGGTATCTCTTCCGCTTCCATGTGCATTTGCAATCAGGAGGAACGTAGGAAGTGAAAAAGACTTTAGAGAAAACCGATTCCTACACAAGAGAAACTCCAGAGGAGAAAGTTACAGAAGAAAAAGTTACAGAAAATAACGACAGCCCGAGCGGAAGTGCGGCAAACAGAAACAGTGCAAGTGAAAAGACAGCTAATGCAGCCGGTACAGAAGACAAAACGGCTGATACGACCCATGCAGAGAAAGACGGCGATCCCTATTCCCCGGCCGCGCATGTCCGGGACGCCAACAGCCGCACC